>JAOUJW010000039.1 GCA_029882975.1 Gammaproteobacteria bacterium | reverse complement strand
TTCCCCTTCGCTGTCGTACCAGTGTTCCAGGATTTTGCCGCTGCTGTAGGTGCGGCGGGTGTAGTATTGTTTTTTGGTTTTGTCGTAGTCGTATATATAGTTGATGCCGCTGGCGTCGGCGCGTTTGACCGAGGCGGCGCGTTTGGCGACGTCGTAGCCGATGGTGGTGATACGCCCATCGGGGTCGGTTTTAGTGCTCAGTAATGTAGTGCGGCTGACGTTGGGGGTGTAGCCGTAGGTAGCGGCCGGGACGGTGGGATCGGCGTGGGTGATGGTTTTTTGCTGGGAGGCGATGGTGTCGGTGTAGCTGTAGAGCCAGGCATTGCCCAGTACGTCGATGACCTGGGTGAGGTAGTCGCCGGTGTAGTTATAGGTGACCTGTCGGGACTGGACCGGGTCCAGGTGATCGCGGGCGCTGATGAGTTGATTGTCTGTGTTGTATTCGATCCACAGGACTTGGGCGCTGTTGTGGTCGGATACGCCGATGAGACGGTTGGTGATGACCGGGTCGTAGATAAAGTGTACATAAAGGTTGCGCCGGTCACCGTAACGGGTGGGCTTGCCGGTGTTGTCGTATTCCACCCAGTTGGCGTCGCGGTCCTGGTAACGGTAGCCGCCGGCGGTGACGCTGATGGTGTGGCGTTCGTCAAAAATGTAGGTGTTGCCGTCGGCGCTGCGGGTGTAGACATCGTCATTGAGAGTAATGCTTTTGACGCTGGCATCCAGGGTGCTGATTTCAAAGACCAGCGGATTCCAGGGGCGGCTGAAGTGCCAGCGACCACCGTACCAGGTGCGTTGCAGTTTGATGGCCCCGCCCAGGACTTTCACTTGCAGGTCGGTGGTGGTTTCGTGGTATTCGCCCCGGGGCAGTTCCACGTCCGCCACGGCCGGTTGGCAGAGCAGCCCCAGTAGCAGCAAGGCCTGGAAATTTAGAGTGATTGTTTTTATCAAATGTCGCATTGCGATGTCCTGGTTTTGGTCTAATCGTTATTTGCGTACTTGCGAAATAATGTTGTTGCGTACGCCGTCCCATTCTTCATAGACGAGGAATGCTTCGCCTTTTGCGTTCACGGCAATATCGGGGTTGCTGTTGGAGTTGCCGTTGCTATTGAGTGTTTGCATGGCACCCCACCCGCTTGCAGGGGTGAAGGTGTTGGCGCGAACGTAGGTCTTCCCGGATTTACTGGCGATATAACTTAACCAAGCATCTCCACTTGGTGACACGCCTAAAGTGGGGCTGTTGGGTGCGCTGGTGCCGCCTGCCAGTGGTATGGTGCCGGATGCAGCCCAGCCACCGGTAGCGCTAAAGCGGTTGGTGCCAATGGCGTTGACCGGTGCGCCCTGCTCCCAAACAACAACGGCGTCGCCGTTCAAATCGATACCTAATTTGGGATTTTGACTTTCCTCTGCTGAGGACTCCACTAATTGCGCGGTACCCCAACCGGAACCGTTGACGTAGCGGTTTGACCATAGGCTGTTTACGCTGCCATCGGATTGTTGCCAAATGGCGATGGCGTTACCGTTAGCATCCATCTTAATGGAGGGATTGGTGGCATCACCCAGGTCGGTGGTTTCTATCAGGACCGGTGTATCCCAAGCGTATTTCAAGTTGGAATAACGGCTGGCCCAGACGTTGGTTCGTAGTCCGTCGGATTGGGTCCAGATGACGATGGAATTGCCATTATTATCTATTGTGACGGATTGAGACACAGGTGGGGCAGCTGTTGCTACGGTAGCAGTATCAAGATATCCGGTTATGGGGCTTACCATCCAGGCGCTGTTAACAAACCGGAACGAAACCAGTACGTTGTCCGTTGTTATTGCCGCAAGAATAGCCTCGCCTTGGTTATTCATATCCAGGCTGATATCTCTAAAAAAGTTATGCCCTGCCACAGGATTGTATATTTGCTTTGGCGTCCATGCAGTTCCATTAAAATTCCAAGAATAGATGTACCCCGCTAGCATATTTATCGCCACCAATGTGTTACCCCATGGATCCATTTGCATCTGTCTTGGCCCTACTGCGCTGGTTAATGTACTGGCACCATTCCAGCCTATAGTCTTGTCATATGGGTTGGCCCAAAAATAGTCTGAACCGCCGTTGAGTTGCTGCCAAACCGTCATAGCACTGCCGTTGTCACTGACAGCGACCCGGGGTTCCGTTGCGGTATCTACATTTAGCTCTAAAGTGGATGTGGCCCACGCTTTGGTACCCGTGGTTGCGCTGGACTCTACGGAATCCGACGATTCTCCATACCCATTAACCGCAGTTACAACATAATAATATGTACTGCCACCAGTTAGACCTGTATGGTTAAAAGTGCTGCTAACACCTGTAATCTTGTTACCTGTGGCTTTGGTCACTCCTGGAGTGGTTGCCCAATACAGATTATAACTGCTTGCACCTCCGGAACCCGACCAGGCAACTTTAACGGCGGTGTCTGCCCCTGCGGTATGAACAACAGCTGGAGCAGTTGGCGCGTTGGGCGTATTGGGATCAGTACCACTACTATATTCATCATAGTTACTCACTCCGTCCAAATCCGGGTCCATTGCAGCTTCATACCCCAAGTTGCCAAAATTGTTAAGTTCCCATTGATCGTGTAGCCCGTCATTGTCGCTATCCGATTCCAAAACAGTCACTTTTGTAACATCAGTTGCCAACGCGCCTTGGACACTGGTTGTTATCAAAGCAAAAAGAAACTCCGTCCCCGCGGTTATCTGCGGTACGGTAAAATTGCCGGTAATTTGATCTGCGCTGGACAGACCGGCATCATCTACCAAGCTATAATAGTGACGCCAATGATAAGCGGATATAGGTCCGCTGGATAAAGACCCGTTTAAACTAAGCGTATCGTTTGCATAAGCCTGCTGATCTGTTCCTGCATCAGCCGTTGACGGTGCGTCAAACAAGTCGCTATTACTGACTTGGGGTGAGCCCCATTTATCCAAATACATTGCGACAGCTTTACCATTGGGCTGCAAAACCAAATCGTGAGGTCGCGGGCTGTTGTACGCCTTGGTGGGGTTTTTATTCAATAGAGTTTTCTGATTCCAGCCTTTACCCGCCACATAATGTAACCCCCATAGATTGCGTAACGCCTCTTGCCATGTAAGTGTGATGTTTCCAAAGGAATCCAACACAATATTTCTGGCCCATCCATAAATGGGTAAATAGTTGTTGCCGATGGTTGACACACTTCCCCACCCTGTTGCAGTTTCATAGATTGCAACTTTTATATCCTCGGCGGATTCAACGATAGAACCGGAACTGTCAACGTCTGCTTGCAACCAGGTAGCCGCCACTGTACCGTTGTTATTTATAGCCACCATCGGTCTGAACGCTGCTGTTCCCGTCGCGTTGTTGTCCAAGAGTTGCTCTGCATTCCATCCCGTACCAGGGCTATAGTGACTTGACCAGACTCGATAAGTGTGCTGCGTTGGAATAGTAATGTCCACCTCATTCCAAACAGCAACCGCAACACCGTTATTATCCATAGCTACGTTCGGCCACGTATAAACTGTAGTTGCATTTCCCGTAACTAATGCTTGTGACACACTCCACCCGCTTCCTTCTTGATAACGCTTGTTCCACACGCTATACAGGCCCGATTGCACATTACGCCAGACCAAAACCGCATCGCCATTATTACCAACTGCCAACGAAGCAAAATAACTGTTACCGATACCATCGTCCACGCTCTGTACTGCACCCCATCCGGATACGCTGTCGTATCGCCGTGCCCATTGACTTTGGTTTCCGCTATTGCTCACATTCCAAGTTACAAAAGCTGACCCGTTTGCAACCATTTCTAGTTCAATGTGTTGAACATAGTCCCCGGCGACTTCATTGTTTAACTCTTCGGCAACCCCCCATTGCGTTGCCGATGTATAGCGTTTGCTATAAATATTGACCATTCCGCTCCCAATTTGGGTCCACACTACAATCGCGTTGTTTTGATTATCAATACCAACATCTACATACCCTGAAGCGGTGTCGACAGGGGTTAGATCCAGCGCGGTACCCCATCCACTGCCTGGCGTATATTGACTAACATATACTGTGGGAGATCCACTGGTATCGTCTTGTACCCAAGCAGCAATACCGAACCCATTATCATTAAAATCCAGTCTTGCGTTGAAACTGGAATTTAAGTCATTTCCTGAATTAAGTGTTGTGGGTTGTTTCCACGCCAACCAGCTTGGCGTTGAACTCACTTCACTGGAGACGACCGACTCGTCGCTGCCTGCTGCCGTGATCCGGTAGTAATACGTGGCTCCGTTTATCAATCCTGTTTGCACATGGGGACTACTCACATTGCTAACTTTTGTGGCATTCGTTTTATTAACATCTGGCGACGTACTCCAATACAAGTTATATGAAGTCGCCCCGGCAACCGGACTCCATTGCAACCCGACCTGGTTTTCATTAGGCGTGCTTTGTAGATCCGTTGGCGCATTTGGAGTGGCCAATGTGGGATTGGTTTGTTGTTGGTATTCCTGCAAATCGGTGAAGCCGTCCAAATCACCATCGGCGGAGCCGTTTTGATTCAGGTTACCGAAATATTGCATTTCCCAAGCATCGTCTATACCGTCGCCGTCGTCGTCCGGGTTGGTGTTGAGCAGGGTGACGTTCATTGTGGCTGTGGATATTGCCGCGTCATCGTCGGTGATGCTTATTTGGAACGTCAGCACAGTGTCCTGGTACACGGCAACCGGTGCAAAGCTTGCGGTGGCAGTCGCGGCACCCGTCAGCGTGACGGCAGGGCCTGCCGTTTGGGTCCAGCTATAGGCGGTGATGGAGCCGTCCTGATCCATTGAGGTGGTAGCGTCAAGGCTGACACTGAGGTCGGTTTCGCTGACGCTTTGGTCGGTTCCTGCATGGGCTACCGGTGCGATGTTGGGTATACCGGCGTTGCCAATCTTGTAGTGGTTACCCCAGACATTGGACACGGTACCGTTGTACTGGTGCCAGGACAGGACGGCGTCGCCGTTGCTGTTCATGGCCAGTTGCGCGCCCAGAGCGTCGCCGGTGTTTTCCGTGTCGATGATTTCTACGGCGTTCCAACTGCCACCGCTCAGGCGAGCCGACCAGAGGTTTTCACCGGCAACATCCGTTTGTTGCCATACGGCCAGTGCACCGCCATTGTTGTCCAAGGCTACTTGCGGTTGAGATGACGTGGTGCTGCCGCTGTCCACTTGTTGCGCTGTGCCCCAAACACCGGTTTGATATTGGTTGGACCAAAGCGTGTTGGTACCGTTGACGTGTTGCCATACAGCGATGGCGTCGCCATTGGCGTTCATGCTGATATGCGGTGCGTAGGCCGGGCCGGTGTCATTGGTTTCGATTAGTGCTGCCGTTCCCCAGGTACCGTTGTAATGGCGGGCCCAGATGTTGGTTCGCAGGGTGTCGTTTTCAAACCACACAACCGTGGCGTTGCCGTTGCCGTCCGTGGCCACTCGGGCTTGTACGATGGGCTGAGTGGCGTCACCGGTGACGGAAGCGCGGATTTGTTGCGCAGTGCTCCATCCGGCGATTGGATCAAATTGATTGACCCAGATTTCATAGTTGCTGGCGTCGTTGCTTTGCACCCACACAGCGGTGGCGCTGCCGTCGGTGTTGGCGGCTATGCCGGTACTTAGTGCGTACATGGTGGCGTTGTTTTCCACTTTGACCGCAGTGGACCACAGGCCGGTGCTGCTGTCAAAACGGCTGGACCAGACTTCGTTGGGGTCTGTGCTCGTCGCATCGCTGTGGCTCCACAGGGCGATAAAGTTACCGTTGGTATCACTGACGATATGAGGCTCGAAGGCGTCGTAGTCGTTGATTTCCAGTGGGGTGACTGCTTGCCAGATACCGGACAGGTATCGGGCTGCCACCAGGTTGTAGCGAAGACCGTCGTGGTGTCGCCACACGGCCATGGCGTTGCCGTTGGCGTCCATGGCCACTTTGGGGTTGACCGCGTCGCCGCTGTTGTCTGTTTCAATCAAGGCCGCGGCAGCAGACCAGCCACCGGATGTGCTGTAGTGTCGTGCGGAGATGTTGTAAAGCGCTCCGTCCCAGTGTTGCCATACGACCACACCACTGCCTTGGGCGTTGAAGGCGGTATGATTGTTTAGGGCGTCGTTACTGTTGTCGGATTCCAGCAGTGCGGGACCGTCCCATTTGCGCAGGCCGGTGGTAACGCTGAGCTCCACCGATAGGGCGGATTCCCCACCCGCTCCTACTGCACTGATGGCGTAGTAGTAAGTTTGATCGTTGAGTAGAGCGGTGTGCACATAAGGGCTGGCAACACCTGCTATGAGATTGCTGTTTTTAGTCACCCCAGGAGTGTTGGACCAATATAAGTTGTAACTCGCGGTCGGGTCGGTGAACCAGCTTAACGTGATTTCTGCATTGCCAGGAGCACCGGAAAATCCGGAAGGCGAAGTGGGCGGTATCAGGGTTGGGTTGAATCCGGACAGGTATTCTTCCAGGTCGGAAATGCCGTCGCCGTCGAAATCACCCGTACCGTCGCGGCTTAAATCACCGAAGTGCTCCCGCTCCCAATCGTCATCCATACCGTCGCCGTCCGTGTCCCAGGCCGGGTTTACGGTAATGGCAACCGCTGTTCGTGTGTTACGCAGGCCATCGGATGCAACAAACATCACATTGTATATACCCGCTTGCCCTACTGCCGGTGTCCAGTTGAGATCCCCCGTACCATTGGCATGATCGGTAAAACTGGCGCCACCGGGTAATGACTCAACACTGAGTGCCGGTGTGGTGCCATCGGGGTCGGTAGCACTGGCGGGAATGGTGGTGGGATTGGTTTCAAAGGTCACCACATTGGTAGCCACTGTCAGCACCGGCGGTTGCGGCAGTGCCGCAAAAGCAATGGAATAGGTGTTGGACGAACTGGTGGCGTCAAATAAGTTTATAAAATAACTCCAGGTCAGCGTACCGGAATCAAAGGTCTTGGAAAGCCACACATTGTCCTTAGGGATGTTTTTACCGTCATTGCGTAATGCAAAGGCAATGGGTCTTGTGCCGCCATACGGATCCACCAACTGCACGTACATGAAACCGCTGGTTAAGGGCGTGGACAGGGTTTGGTAGTCGTAAGTGCCGTCTGTGCCGTTGGGAGTCAGAGTGACGGACGCGGACTGGTTTACTACCGCCGTGTCCAATCCTGTGGATTCGTACACGGTCAATACCGGCACATCGCTTACGGCCGGATTGAATATGTCCAAAGCCAGGTAATCCCGCACTAAATCTCTGCCCGGCAAATCTACCAAAACATCGCGCACCAATTGCCGGGTATGTATCGCGGATTCGGGTATGAGCGACGTGAGTGCTCCACCCAGCTCGTCCGCATGGGCTATGTTCGCGGTAAAATCCGTAAACTTGCCTGACAATGTTGTGATCATATTCCACCGCCCGTTGGATGCGCGGTTGGATTCTATACTGCCGAAATCCAATAATAGTGAGTTGGCAACTGCTCGTTCGTCCACTTGGCTGTTGAGAATCTGAAACTTGATAGCCAGGCCTAGATCGTTATCAACAATGGCAGGTTGTGCCGAATCGATTTTTACATTGTTGGCCGCCGCTGCACCGGTATTCTTAACACGTACACCCAGACTGAAAGGCTCGGACGCTTCCACCTCTGTGGTAAACGGATCATCCGCATAAACATCCCTGGGGAGAAAATAATCCAAGGCCAATACGGGTAAAGGTTTGACGTAAATGGAGTCGGGGGTTACGTTGGTCACTTTGGTTTCACCCGCAAGATCATAACTTAACGTAGCACCTACAAAGTACAGTACTCCGCTGGGTAAGGTACCACCCGCGTCCACGGTGGGTATGATGGTCCAGCGAATTTCCGCCGTACTTGCCGGTGCTACCCACCCTGTGCCGTCTATGGCATCAATATTTAGGAAATCCGGCGCAGCCAGGAAAAATTTCACATCGGCTCCGGGCGCATCCACTGCGTTGGGATCACTGGAAGCCAGTACTGCCTGTCCGGTTTCGTCGGTGAAAAGCACATCGATATTTACATTTGTCAGTGATGCGTTTTCCAAGCCGTTGTTGATACGCATGACCGCTTCAAAAGCCTGGCGCTCCAGAGTTAATTCCTGTTTGATTTCTATTTTCACCACCGCACATACGGCTTCGGCCATGGCTTGTGCCGGTAGCACCAACAAACCCAACAGTGCCAAAACGACGGGCAGGTGGGATGATCGCTTCGATTGATTGCATCGGATGAACATTATTCACCACCTCCCGTTAAACCTTTAAGAACTTTCTTAGCCTCGCACAGTGGGCAGAATTTAGAGCGCGGCGCACATTGGGCACCGGATATGGTATCGGCGCTCGAAGTATACGTGCCCACCGTACCGCCGCTGGGCCCGGAGAAGTTAAGGCCGCCCGTGCCACCACTGGTCGTTCCGCCCGATGTGCCGCTGCTAACCGTACATTCTCCGTAACTGTGAATGGCGCAATAATTTGAGCTTCCATCAGTCACCGTGCCGTTGGCACATTCGTAGTTATAGTTTGAGGTGATACAGGCGTTATAGACAGCGCACCCTCCTCCCGATGCGGTGGCATCATAAGCCGGGTCTAAAGCTTTAAGCGAGGTAACCCTATAGGCCACGGTAATAGACGACTTGGCCTCCAAGCTATCGGGAAGCCCTTGCATGAGTTCAAAGCGGAAATAGTCATCACTTGGCGGCAAATTAATCTGAAGATTGTTTGCTCTAATTGAACCGTAGTTACTTAAGGTGAATTCTCCGTTAAACACGTCTCCGGTGGGCATTTCCGGTAGGGAAATACTGCTGGGTTCGGCAACCACCACCGCAGCGGGCACGTCAGTTTGATAGGTGGCGTTCAGCGTAATCTCGTAGCTGTCCTGCAAGGTGATTTCCGTCACGGACCATTCCACTGTCACCAGGTTATAATCCAAAAATACAGCCTGGCTGGCAGTTACTCCCGCCTTGATAGAAAGTCGACCTATCACTTCCTGATGATTTGCGGCAGTTACTCTGAATTTGTACTTACCGGCAACTACGTTCAACAAGTCCAATTCACCCAGAGTGTTGGTATAACCATCGTAGGTTTGGGCACTCACCAACTCATTTTGCATAAAGATACGGGCTGCGTTGACGCCATTGGAATTATCAGCGTTGGTAAAAATATCCGTCACTTTAAACAGCACACCACCTTCACCTGCTTGGGTAACATGAAATACCACCGGCACATCCTGGGAAGGATAGTTACTGGCGCTGATGCGCAGTTTGAATGAGTAGGTTCCTTCTGCGGTGCCGTTGGTTTGTGCCGATAGACCCACAGCCAGGCTCGCACCGACAGCCAGTGAACCGGGTTGCGCTGAAGTGTTGATGCTTACCCAATTGGGCGCGGGGCTACCATTGTCATTGAGCAATACTAAATTAATGTTTTCAAGAGCCGCCAAACCCTGGTTTCTCAAGGTAATGGTTTCGTTCACTATCGCGGTTTGTGCCAAACCGGACTCAAGCAGGCTGGGCTCTATAAATAGTGCCGGACTGGCTTCTGAAAAGTTGTAATTAACGGAGATGTTCTGCATCAACTCCGTGCCGGTTTCCACACCCAGGCCGTCACGTAGAACGCGGACCACTTTCATCGCCAGGCTACCACCTCCGATTGCAGACCCTCTAAGGGTGAAATTCAGGTTTGCGGCTTGGTTGGCACTGACTTGAATCTCGGCACCCGGCGTCACTGTTACCCCGGTAGGGAACACACCACCGGTTTGATCCGCCGCTTCGTAAACCAAGCGTAACTCCTGCACAGTGCTGTCGCCGGGACCGGCCTTGGCTCGTACGGCCAATGCCTGATCGTAGTTAATGGGGAGATTCACATTAAAGTTGATGGGTGAGAAACCGACACGATTAATCACAAACTGTCCTTGTTCCGGTCGGTCCACCACATCAGGATGAATTACGGACACTTTATAAATCCCGGATTCACCGGCCAGTGGTTTGAAGGTATAGCTGAAGCTTCCTGTACCGTTGGTTACCAGATCGTAGGCTCTTTCGAAACCACCGTTGGCGATAACCAGTTTCATCGGTACGGCATTAACAGCCAAAGTGCTGATTCTATCTATGGCCTGACCGGTAATTACCACGTCCTGATCGCCGTAGGAGTTTTCCGGGGTAACAGCATCGACCGTTCCGTAGTAATCGGTATTGACAATCGGGGTGCTGCGTTGGCGTTGAGTACCGTTGATACTGATTTGATCGGTCTTGCCTAAGTGGTAGTGATACTTGTCTATTTCCAGTTGTACTGTTGCGTTGTCGGGGGCATTGGCGGGCACCGGTAAATCAAACCAGTCGGACGTAAATGTGGCGGTCGGACCGATACGCGCCACCACCTTTCCGCTGGCCAGTTGTACAATGCTGCTGCCCAGGTTTTGTAATGCCGCAGCGCTGGAGAGCACGTTGCCATCCCCATCCAGCAGTTTGAAACGAACCTCGTTGGAGGGGTTGCTGCCCAGTGCCATGAGGATTTCGGTCTCCACTTCACTGCTATTCTCCAGGGTGAATCGAACTTTACCGTTGCCGCCGCGCAGCATATCCTGCGTGGCCAGGCTGACCACCAGTGCATTGTCCCCCACCAAAATCTGTTCGTTACGTTGAATGGTGACGGATTCACCGTTGGCGGATGTAATTTCCACGCTGCTACTCAAATCGCTGATGTCCGGTAGATCGCTGTGGCCGCCCACAGTGACTACCACATTGCTAGTGGCACTGGCAGCCAGTGAGAACGTGGGTGAGCTATGGCTGTAGCTGACTGATTTATCCGGACTGGATACTGTTACGGTGACACGTACATTATCCAGGTTGTAGGTGGACAAATTACTGACCTGATACGTCAGCAGGTTGTGAACACCGCGCAACACCTGCCTATTGGTATCGCGTTGCAAATCCAGTTTGGGCAGAACCACGGTGCGTCCCACACTTTGAGCGCTGGTGTTGTCCACGGCAACCACGGTGTAGACACGTGTATCGTTAACATAGCCCGTGTCTTCATAAGACGTTGCTGTCAGCAACGCACCGTTAATTGGCGTGCCGCTTGCGCCTATATAAAAGTTGTAGCCGGAGATGGTGGCGCTGTTGTGACTCCAACTAATCTGCGGTAGTTGGGTATCGGTTTGTACCACTTGCAATGTGGCAACGGGTAACAGTTCGACATTTTGATACAGGACCGCAGATGGAACGGATTCATTACCGGCACTGTCGACGGCTGTCACGGCGTAGTAGCGTTCATTGGTATTGGGAGCGGTGTCCACCACGCTTAATTCTGTAATACCGGTGAGGAGCGGCACCGCCGGTAGCGTTGTTGTGCTACTGCGATAGACGTTGTAGATCAGACCGGTTTCACCCACGGGAGCCGTCCAACTAATACTCACCCCGGAACCCACCAGGCTCAGGGGTTGCAGCACCGGCGCACCCGGCACCACCGAATCGGTGCTTACCATTACTGAGGCACTTTGCGCGCTGATCCCTTCCTCGCCATTGGCAGCGCGAACACTGGCTACCGTATAGATGTACTGCCCATCCAACAAAGTATTATCCGTATAAGCCAGTGTGGTGCTGCGTTGGTAAGCAAATAGTCCGGTGTCCCCCGGTGCCTGACGATAGATTTGATACTCGGATGCTCCTTCGACCGCATTCCAACTCAAACTCACCTGGCCACCGGGTTGTGCCGTAGCGCTCAAGCCCGCGGGAATATCCAGTGGCGGTAGCGTTCCTTGGTACACTTGGAATGCGTTAGCACCCAGTATGGTCGACCCCGTATTGGTCAGGTCATCCGTGCCGGAGTAAACGAAACTCAGGCTTTCCGGGTCCACCTGACCGGCATCAAACGGTAGCGTAAAACTGCCCCACCAACTCAGCGGGCCGGTTTGAGTCATGGATGTGGTGATATCGGTAGCGACTCGACCGGCTCCGGACAACAAGTAAGACACCTGTATTGCGCCTGCATTCGCCACGGGCTCATCCAGAGTCATGGTGAAGTTAATCACGCTCGGCGTGGCCGATTCGGTCTTGATGGGCTCAGCCGGAGAGACTTCCAATACCGTCACCACGGGCCCGTCTGTATCAATTTTCAGATTAGCCCCCGCATCCACTTGCGTACCGCGGTTGCCAATGCTGTCCCTCGCGGAGAACAAGGCAAAAGCATCGCCGCTGATGGTGGCGTCGGTGATGGTAAAGCTGCCTGCGTATTGGGTATCGGTCACCCGCGTCAGGTTGACGGTGAGTGGCGCGCCACCGGTAGCGATACTGAGGAACGGCGTGGTTAATAGTGGCTCGGAAACCGTCAGGTTCACCAGTACTTCACCCGGCGCCATGCGGTTATTAACTGCATCGTAATTGCCCTGCGGATTGTATTCGATGTTCACAGCCCGCGGTGGCGTACTGTCGGAAGCCGCATTCAGTTGCGTGGACAGGCTGCTGTTGGTGCCCAGCGCATTCACGGCCACCACACTGTAGTAATAAACCCCATCGACAGGCGGCAGATCGGTATAGCTTGTTGCCGTAATCTGCACATTGTTGGCTTTGGTTGCCTGTACCGGATCAGTGAATGGCACGGTAGCGCGATAAACATTATATCCTGCCACTTTATTATCCAGTGACTGATTCCAGCTCAGCTTGATTTCGCCACCTTCACGGGATGCCACTTGGAATCCGCCGGGTGCGTCCGGAATGCTGGCGTCCACGGTGACCAACACTGCCGTACTGGCGCTGCTGTTACCTCCGCGTCCGTCCAGGTAGCTGGACGTGGCTGTGATACTGTTGCTGCCTTCACTCAAGTCCACCGATGCATTGAAACGACCCAAGGCATCAACAGTCACCGGTGTGCCGAAAGCGATGCTGTTGTTGTACAGTTGCACTTGAGTCGACTTGGGCGCATCGCCTTCTACATTTATTTGCAGATTGTTGATGGTGGTGCTACTAAGCGGCGCACTAATGACAGGCGCTGCGGGTGCGGCCAGTGCGACATTCAGCGACAAAGGTGCGGCTAGCTGGCTGCTATTGTTTGAAGTATCCACTGCGATCACATCCAAAGTGTGTACACCGTCAGCAATGCCTATTAAGTCCATAGCGGCGCTGTAACCGTCACTTCCATCAACATCGGTATGGATAACAGCGCCGTCCCAGACAAAATCCACTTTACTGATACCGCTGGCGTCGCTGACACTGGCACTGATCGTACCAGACACGGCCAGTGTTGCGTTATTCACTAATGCGCTACCGTTGTATTGTACTGCGGCTATGTCGGGGCCCACGCTATCGGCAGTAGGCGTGGCGCTCACGGTGGTCACTGATTTTTGTTCCCCGCCGGATAGATTAATGGCAGTTACGGCGAAATAGTAATTACTGCCATTGCTCAAACCGGCAACCGTTGCTGAAGTTTCCGTAGCAGCCACTGTTACCGCCGGTTGTCCTGTTACTGTTGTAAAATCCGAATTGGACACGTACACAGCATATTCCTTCACCAAATTGGTGGGCGCACTTTGGGTCCAACTCAATCCGATACGATTGTTTTGAGCATCCGTCGCACCTAATACCGGATTATCCAACAAGGTGACTCCCGTCATGGTGACTCCGGGGCTTTCATTGTTATTGGTATCCAGTGCAGTTACTCGAATGGTATATGCCGTGGCTGACGTTAATGCGGACTTGGTATAGCTGTTTTGAGCTGCGGCAATGTTTATGGCGGGATCGGCATTAATGTAAAGCTTATAGCCATTAAGATCCCCAGCGGTATTGACTGAATGATTCCAACTGATAGTCAAACTGTCCGTTGTTGAAGCGGTTGCCAGGTTCGTGACATCTTCAGGTGGTACAATGTCTTCGGCAATGGCCATCACTGCGTTGACCGTGGCAATCCGGTTGCTGACGTTGTCCACCGGGACCACCGCGAAGTAATAGGTAGACCCTTTGGTTAAACCGGCGACATCGTAAGTTTTTACTCCGGCTCCATTGCTGGCGACCGGTGTAAGCAAGCTCACATCGCTGAATGCCGCGCTTTCGCGGTAGATGGCATATTCCTGAATGTCTCCTCCGTTAACTATTTCGTTATACGCACTCCAATCCAGATGCGCTACGGTGCCGTTTTGAGTGGAACTCACTTGCAGTTCGGTGGCCAGGAGTGCCGAGGGAGCAACATTGTCAAATCGAACCGATGCCAATTTCTGCGCACTGGTATTGGCGGCTTGATCCTTCGCTGTAAAGATCAGATTGTTATCTCCGCTATTGAGTGTATAGTCAATGGACCATGTTGTTACTGCGGTATGCCCCACGACTTCAACACCGTTCAACCACAAAGCTGCATTTGCCTCTTTTGCACCACTAATAGTGAGTGGGTTTTGATTCGTCGCGGACGGATAAGTGTCTATGCTCGGTGCTGGTGGAGATGTTTTGTCGTAGACAAACCCAATAGTGATTGGAGTGGACGATAATCCTGAGCGGTCTTTCAACTGCCCATTAACTTGGTACGCCCCTTCGGCAAGGGTAACGCCCGGAACAAATGTCACTTTACCGTTGACATCATCCCAGAGCCAGGCCCCGTTCACGGTAATGCCGTCTTTGGTGACAGATATGTTGGATGTATTCAAATCAATTCCGCTGCCGGTTTCGGTAACGTTCACCTCAATGGATCCAACCGTTGACGCATAATCACCATCCGCCGGTACGGAAGATAGGATCACCGGAGCTGCCGTATCCAGTACCACAACGATACTAACGGTACTTATATCCACGCTTTCATTGTTTTTCGCAGTAACTGCAAATGATTGCTCCCCCTCCACAAGATCAATGGGAACACTCCAGTCATTGGTACCCAGCGATACTTTTTCCACACCGTTCACCCAAACAGAAGTATTTTGGGGTCTTGTACCTTGCAAGGTTATCGGGCTGCTAGAGACATAATTGATTTCCGGGGCATATAGTACATTGGTGAGTCTGAATAGATCGTTAGATTCGAGATAAATGAAATTGCTGACTGCATTTCCAGCCGCATCAACCAAAGCCGCACTTGGCATTACTTTTTCCGATCCGCTAATTGTAAAGCCGTCTGAGAGGGTGACCGTTAAAGTAGTGCTATCGATGTTCCAACTGGCAGCACTTGAATATCCGTATATCTTCCCGTCCGGAGACAAATCGGAATTCGGATTTATTGCGACGGCCGAATTCATGGATTCACTAAAAGTAAAGGTATAGGAATCCCCTATGCTAACCGTGCTGCTGCTGTCTGTGTCCGTGAAACTTAAAGCAACTATCTGAGGCTCTACCGTGTCTGTGGTGCTCAAGCTATGGTCTCCGGTTGCTGCGTTCCCCATTCTGTCCGTTATGTTCGATAGCGTCACTGCTTCTGTCCCGGACACGCTAAATCCGGAAACCAGCGTTACAATGGCTTTTGTCTCATCCGGGCTCCAACGTATGCTGTTTGGCGAACCATAACTTGCGCCGCTTGGCGACAAACTGAAATCTGCATCAGCACCCCCATCCGGCAATTGAGTTTTATCCATCACCTTGGAGAATTGAAAATGGTATTCGTCGCCTATTGTTAAGGTACCGCTACCATCCACGTCATTAAAACCTATTGACTGAAGTGTGGGCGGAGCGAAATCCGTAATATGCTCCAAAATCATGACTTGTGAGACTACCGCTCTAGGTTGGGTCCCGGGGTTATCATTTACAAAACGAAGTTGCATACCGCCGCTTTGATACAGATCCGGCGCAGGTAAAAACTGATATTGCGTTGGCGTAATAGGCAGGCGCATGCTGTTGTGTAAAGTGTTTCCGGAACCGTCCGTAAGACTTTGGTAGTAGTCCTGTGCGTCACCATTAAAATAGGACACTCTTATGGCGTATCTTTTTGCCGGGTTTAGTCCGGATATATCCATTACTACTGCGTTGGTATGCCACGCCATTGTACGGTTCGGTGAAAGATTTAGGCTGTCCCATTCATTGGAAACAGTTCCCTGTACAAGCACCGCTACCGGCAATGTACCAGCGCTTGTGCTTTCCGGCGCTTGCAGATTGGTATAAAGGTATTCCGCAGCCGCAATGGGACGATATGGGGAAAACACCACATTATCGCTGACTTCATTACCTGTACCCGATATGTTATTGGTTACATGGTAAGGACCAGTACCATCAGTATCACCCCACCAGTGCTCCGTAGCATCTATGGTATTTATCCCACTATTATTAATCCCGAATCCGGTATTGGCCAGTAACTGATTTTTATACAGCTGAGGAACTGCATCGTATGAAATATTAATACCATCCACAATATTTTCAGTTATCTGATTTGACTCAATATAGGGAGCGACACCGGTATTGAGTACTTTAATACCGACGCTTTCATTACCCCATATCTTGTTTTCCCGAATTACCGGTGTACCGCTACTAACCGTTATTCCAGCACCCCTGCTGTTGGAAACTTCGGATTGCTCCAACGTAATATTGGACAGAATGGTTATGGCTTGAGAACCAGTTCCTCCCGCATAATTTATGTTGACATTAGTTAGTTTGGTTAAAAAATCTATAGTTGAAGCGGAAAAAGTCAGTCCTGCCCAATACCCACTAAACGGTGCGGTTGCATTGCTATCACCATTGGTATCCCCTCCGATACTGTCGTCTCTGTCCGAGGTGAAAACTATTTTTTCTTCACTCTTACCAACCGCATCCAAAGCACCATCAACCCTAAGATTTACACCTTGTGCAAACTTCAAAATCACCCCGGATTCCACAGATAGGGTACTTAACGCAGGAACCATAACATTACCGGATATTAAGTATGTTCCTATCGCATCGTTCGTACCTCTCCCCCAAACGGGCCAATGTTGATTTTTAGAATAGCCATAAGTCAGTTCAATAAATTTTTTGGTGTTTGGCGTTAAGGTATTGGTTTCGTCCGGAAAGTCATCAACTGGCACCCTAAGAGCCACATCATTATTGGTAATAGTATTATTCTTTGGTGAATAGGGTGACGTACCACTGACTCGATTTATTCCATATCCACCATTACTTTGAATAGTATTTCCATTGATTCCTAACGAACTCTGTAACTGCTCGATACCATTACCTTGATTGTCCGTCACCGCGCTTCTTGTTAAGTTCAAATAATTGATACTTCCCAAAAAACATAAACCCCAATCCCAATCTTCAAACGCATAAGCCGACGAATATATTCCATTTTTTGAGTTATTGATAATTGACGCTCTATCTATGCTAGTTTCTCCAGAATGTAGAAACAGACCATGTGAACCACTATATTCGATTTTACCGCCATCTATAACGAGATTTGATAAATCAGCGATAACATTGGCTGAATATGTTTCACTATTGCATAACCACTCGTCTTTCATTACCATTCGGCTCGTATCTACGCCACCTCCAAAACGTACGATTGTATGTCTCAAAAGATGATTACCCGAACCTAACTTTAAGTAACCCCAATCACCAGGGCTGGCTACACTTCCAGTCCCGTCACCGTTGGTGTCTCCTCCATAAGAGTCATCTGCATATGCGGTTAATACCACTGGATTACTTTGCTCACCCATGGACTGAAGGTTTCCAAGCACATTCAGGGTGGCTCCTGCCGCAAACTTTATAATCGTACCGGCTTCCAGGGTCAACGTAGCACCGGTGTTTACTGTCGTTGGCAAGGCAATGTAATACACACCCGAATGCCAAGTCGTATTTTCGCTAATCGTGGTAGGTACCGCGATGGAAGCTGTTTCGCTTGGTATAACTGCACCGCTGGAAACACCTGCGCTTACGTTTGCCGGTGAAGCGGAATCCTTGACACGGACTCGAAATGTATAGTTTTGCCCATTTGTTAAATTTTGTACCAGTTGGTTCGTGCTGATTTTATTTAGCGGAATCGAACCCCCGTCGTTGTAATCAGGTTGATTTTGACCCCAGGTAACTCCCCCATCAATGGAGACATCTAAAAGTTGTTGAACTAAATCCAAGGAAGAATCCACACTTGCTGTCCAACTGAGGTAGGCCGATTGATTCCCGGCCTCTGCTGTCAATGCCGTAACGTCCTCTGGCGGTACGGTATCGCTGATAGTGTTATCTAAGGCGACTACCGGGCCATAGGCTACAGAATCCGCTGACCGGTTACCCGCCTGGTCCAAAACGATAATCTTGTAATAATAAGATTCGCTGTTGATCGTTGTCGTGTCTGAATAGCTACTTATTCCATTTGCGACAGTACCTACAACCCCAAAAGAACCAGTTTCGGTACGCCGTTGCACTTCATAAGAGACCACGTCGTTTGAACCTTCCCCGTCATCAGGAGACAAAGTCCAGAACAGTTCTATAACACCACCCGAATCCTGCGGTTTGTCGTATGCGTACAATGCGGTAGCTTGACTTGGAAGCATCGTATCAATGGAAACATTAATTCCGCTCGATGAATTTTCTCGATTCCCCTCATTATCAATCGCGCTGGCATACAAAGTGTAGTCACCATCGCTTGTAACAGTCCAGTCAAATGTCCACGTACCGTCACTCTGCAAGGCTGCTTTGTACCACTGCGTTGATATACCATCATTGATTCCTAGTTGTACACCGACAATCCCACTACCACCCAGATCATCGGTCGAATTTCCGCTGATTGTGACGACGCTACCCCCGGGATTTAAGGATGTTCCATTCGTCGGAATGGCAATTGTACTGACGGGCGCAACAGTATCGCCCGCAGATAAAGATTCTATCAGCCACACCTGCGACACAGCAGCGCTTTTGTCCGCATCCGAATTTATCGTAAGGCCCATGGTCCCGGAGGCGTATGCTTGAACCACAAGGGGAAAACGGTGTACTTGTGGATTGGTATTGTCAACGTATACGCTGTCATGAATCAGCACTCCAGATCCGCTTGTAGAGTATTGATAGGTCGGCTCTGCGGGATTCAAGTAAGTAAGAAATATGTCGTAGCGTTTATTAACATCCAAAGACGGATAGCTTAATTGCACCGATTCAAGATCCAACAAACCGCTGGTTGCAGGACTTGCACCCGAAAACGGGCTTCCCCGAACCACTACTGGCGCGGCAATCCCTAAAGAAGCATTTTCGCCGGCATTAAAGTAACTAATGGATGAACCCGTACCCAATGGCGCTCCGGCATCAACATTGTTACTTACCTTGTCACCCTGGCCCGATAAAGCACCTCCCGCCCCACTAACATCTCCCCACCAATTTGCGGTAGCAACGGTTCCCACGACGGGGCTGGTTGTATTAATAACGCCATACAAGGAATTTCCAAGAATCTCAGAATTGCTGATACTAAAGCTTGCGACGCCACTTACACTGATACCGTTCTGGAGATTGGCATAGATTCTTCCCCCAGTTACACTAGAGGTACCGGAGTCTTCAAAATGCAATCCATCCCAAGCATTCGCGAACACTTCATTGTTTTGCAATGTAACGTTGGCACCGAAACTGTTTAGACCATGCCCGCTGGAAAAAGACACCGCACTATTCCGCAAAATCAAAGGGCCGTAATAGGAATACAGGTTGCTTTCGTTTAGCCCCCCACCGTATCTAATAATTGCATTTTCGATGACATTAGCGGTTGAAGTATCACTGAAAGATAATGAACCCCAATCTCCGGAATTCGGTATACTTGAATTCCCATCGTTATTAAAATCTCCCCCGTAACGATCATCTTTTACGGATGTAAAGACCACCGGCTCACTCGCTGTTCCTAAAGCGCTTAACGTACCGTCTATGTTCAGCCCGGAATTGGGATCGAATTTCATGATCACGCCATTACCAATAGACAAAGTGCTACCACTGGCCATGGTTAATTCACCTTTCACGTGATAGGTGTTTAGTGTCGCATCCACCGATGAAATTACATCCAGGTTTAGATTTGTGGCTCGGTCATTCCCTCGAATCCACAAGCCGTTATTCGTATTCGGTATGAGTGTGTTTCCATCCACAGCGTTGGGAACTGCACTTGCAGGCAGGTAGGTAGGATAAAGATTACCCGTTATTATGTTATTCTTGATAACCGGAGCCGCATACCAACTATCATAGAACAAACCCCAGGCAGTATTGTCCGAAATTGTATTGTTTTCGATGAGAGCTGTTGACCCCCACAGTACGATGCCGTACTCGTTTCTTAGGACCGAGTTACCACTAAGGGTTATATTTTGTACGCCCAGGCTATCGTCTATAACCAATGCATCCCTGTTATCCGCCAATGTATTATTATTCACTACCGGGGATGCATCAAGAATGTATAAAGCGTATCCGTTATAATTGAAAATGTTATTAACAATTGAACTGTCGGACTTGTTTACATACAAACCTTCGCCACTATATTGGAAAATATTATTTTCAAACCGAGATAGGGTAGACCCGGCTAAGTGCAAATTGATACCACTCCAATCACCTAATTGACCTACACTAGAGCCATCGGCATTGGTATCTCCTCCTACCGAATCATCGCGATATGATGTAAACACAATCGGATCGGTATCCGCGATACCGACCGCATTCAGAACACCATATACATCTAATCTAGCACTAACACTAAATTTGACAACCGCTCCGGCTTCTATGGTTAATGTCACTCCCGCAGGCACGGTCACTGTGCTCGTAACCCAGTGCGCTTCCACACCGGTTTTTGACCAAGTCGTATCGATACTGATTTCCCCAGAGTGCGTTTCTACCACGGCGTAGGCGAGTGATGACCAGGTCAGGCTGAGCATTAAGGAAACTACACTTAACTTAACTACAGTGCACATCAATAGCAAAGAGTACTTTATTGTGTCGAATATGTGTTTTATTTTCACATGGACCACCAATTCCTAAGATATTTTTTCATTTGAATTCGTTTCTTCCGATTCGTATCCCGATTGAGGAACCACTATTTTTCCTCGAAATGGTATTGACCTTAAGCCTGCCAATTCGTACAACCCAAATTCTTCGCTTATTAAACTTAAGTGTTTTCGAGGATCCAATATCCGAAGTGCGAAATAGTTCGATGGCTCCGAGATAGGCTCATAGGTTTCCTCGTCCAATACATGCCATCGTTCCTCATCGAAGTATTCCACCCAAACATTGATTTTTGTAATATTCTCATTCCTGCCTTTCAAAACCGTACCCAAAACCGTTCTCGCTGGTATTTTTGCGGCACTCAACAGCGCTGAAAGTGCTAGATTTCTTTTTATTAAGTCGTGATCTATATCAGGTTTATTGCCTATTTTTCTACGTATAGGCGCTTTTGGAATTTTATTGCCGGACTCGTCGTTCAATCTACCCATGATATCCTGCAAGTTTTCCTTGTCTATATTTTTGAACCAAGACAATAACCGATGAAAGTTTTGAGCTTTCCCAGGCATTACTTCCCCGTGGGGCTTACTGGATTTCTGCGTAGATAAAACGCTCTCTACTTGAGGACCAAGAATCATTTCGTATCTTTTGAGAGACTGATAGTCTGGGGGGTCATAGTTAGGTGTGTTTGAAAATGAGACTTCAGCCCTAACATGCACTTTCAGCGATTCATCGTTTTGAAAATTCTTTAGTTTAAGAAAAAGCGTTCGGTTTCCGTAGCCATCGAATAAAATACGCTTTTCCACTATAGCAGGATGCTTAACATCCACACGAAGATCTTCAACTTTTTGGAAAGCACTCCTACCTACCAGCAAATGCAATCTAGCCTCTCCATTTTTCAACACTCTGGAAGTTTGGTTTGTTACCCCCAGAGAATACTCAATAGTTTTACTAATAGGATAGTGACCTTGTTCTCCCTTGTACTTCCGAGCATCGAAATGAGTGACTAATTCTTTTTCTACTATCGAAAACACTGCAATGAGACTAAATATTGCAAGCAAAACAATAAATATGATTTTTCGACTTATCTGCTTTGGAAGTTGCGAATTGGTTGCTGACAACACTTTCCTTATCCCCTATACACCTATATCATTATTTTGGCACAGCAAAACCTATAAACAGCGCTCGGCGTTTATTCAATACGAACAATGGGACTAACTGGGAATTGCTACGTGATCAATAGACTGGACATGCAATGGTTCCTCCCCAACCAATAACTACGCTATTATTTGTTTTTACATTTTCTTGTTGCGAATTAAGTCTACGAGGAGAGCAAGTACGGATTTCCGACTCATAGTGATGCACTTAATTTTAGAGAATATAGCAGATAATCCAAATGTGTCTACATTGTTAAATAAATTTATTTTAGAAAGATTGCAACTCGATTAAAACTTGCGTGGGGTTTATTCAAAAAGGTTAAAGTTTAAACTCAGACAAACGCTTCAATTCATTCTCACCGATAAGCCTTCACCTACGAACGCAAAGCGTTGCGAATTACTCAACGGCGATGAACGGTTTTTAGTGCTGGTATGGCCGACTATTCGCATCGCGATATAGTGAGATTGGTTAGTCATGTATTTTTTATTTTGCGGATCTATGATGCGCCAGGCGTTTTCAAGATAGGCTTCCGACCAATTGTGATAGTCCGTGGGCTTGAGGATTCGGTCTTCGCTATAAACGTATCCGCCGATGCCTCGCGATGGGATTTGGTTGGCTCGAAGCAACGCCGTGTTTAAATACATGTATTCGGTACAATCGCCCTGGCGCGACTTCATTGCGTATAAGGCCCCTCTTTCGTCTTTGATGTAGCCCGCGTACTTGATGTTGTTAGCCACCCAATTGAAGGTTTTTTCCGCTGTGTGCTGTTGCTTTGCTTGTTTTATTTGTAGCGCCAATTGCTTTATGTTGGGCGAACTAATTTCCATGAAGGATTCTTCTGCCAAGAATCGTTCTAAATGGTTTTCATCTGTCTTGTTTGCTTGAGTCGAAAATAACACATCCGCTTTTATGTTGATGATTTCAGTGGCAAACGGGGGTAATTTATCAAAGGAAAAATGCAATATCTGGTTTCCCAATTCGTCTTGTTGTAGTTCATAAGGGTGTGATGCTTCTATCACTCCGCTTTTTTGCCATGAGGTTTGCTTCACCGGTGCGTACGCCCAGAATTCAGCATTTTGGATGATTTGAGTGCTGGTATTTTGCAAGGTAAAACTATAGCGAATGTTTCTCTTTATAGTGTATGGGTTTTTTTCCGTATGCTTGTTGTACAAAAAACTTGCGGACACAGCTAGCAAAGCCACGATAGCTATTGACACGGTGATTGTTTTGTTACCCAACATACTTAATCCCTGCTATTGGCATTGAGAGCGTTTATTACTGACCAGTTTTCGTTCGCCAGCATATCGACCCAAATAGCGAACATAATTGCTCATGCTGTTTTGCATGTAGAAAATATTGTATTTTTTCATTAACGGTAGTGAAGCTGCTTTTTCGAATTCGTGCTTGTTGGTGAACACCAGGTTGTTGACTTGCGATCCTTTTCCAAGTGCCTGTTGTATGTTTTTAACGAAAGATTTTTGCTTTTGCTCACGTTTAACAAACAACGCGTTTTTCAAAAGCTTACCACCCTGTGCCGCTGTCACGGACGCGAAAGCACCGGCTTGTTTTTGTGTAGACACCAGTTTCCAATTAGGGTCGTTCCGTATAGCGTATAACTCTTTTTCGCTAACAGTATTTAACTCTAATTGCGCCACTCTATCGCCTTCCATGTCACCAAAGGATTTGCGCCAGGCCGGGAGTCCCCCTTTTAGCACATGGATATCGTTAAATTGAAGTTTGCGCAAAGACTGACAGAGATTGACCAATGACTCTTCATTTTTTCCATCGTTAACCAATACCAATTTCTTGTCGCGTAAATAATTTTTCGTCTTGATGGTATAGCTTGAGAAATTCACTGAACCCGAGATCCAATATTTTTTGTAATCCAATTTTGATCTGGTATCAATGATTAGATATGCACTTTTCTTTGATTGAGCCCTGTAAGAGTCCACAGACATCAAACAATCATCCGCCGCTTGGACCAGTGGTACACATTCGATTAATAGCAAAATGGCCAATATTCTAGTCATTCGCGCTTCCTGTTTTATCCATTACACCTGATCATAACCTGATCGTCCGTTACTACCAGGTTATGAGTATATATAAAGAATCAACAATTGCCACAGGTTATTTTTAAACAGACTATTCTTATTTTTTGTAATAATTATTAGTCACCATTGAACCACTCCCGTTACCACCCAAATTATGAGCAGCATAAATGGTTCAACTGGTTGGAAAGAAGGGCAAAGCTACCGCGGATTTGATTTTAATTTTTCGAATGGATTTATGCTGCCGACACCACAGTACCCACTTCGAGGTTTTCAAACCAATCGAGAAACCGTTTTACGTCGTCGCCTTTAAATATTCGCCCGTGCTGTGGCGCCATGTATTCTATGTCCAATTGACGAACTCGTTTTATCCAGTCGTTTTTAGCTCTGTTTGAGGGCATCCATCGCTGATGAAACAATTTCATTTTGTTTACGTGTTCGTCAAAATCCTCAACAAATACCGGGGCACCCGTCGGCTCCAGTGCTGCGCCTACGTCGCCACTCATTAGTATTTTTGCGACGGAGTCATAAACATGAAAGTTACCGGAGGCATGAAGATAATGTGCAGGTATAAATTCGAGAGTGAGCGAGCCCAGCTGCAGAGAACCGCCTTCATCAGGAATCGCTCGGTAGTTGATATTGTTCATACCGAAATGTGTTAGAAACCCCTGCCATAACCAGGGAGCGTGTAACACTGCGTGTGGTAATGCCTGATCCCACAACCCCAATGAAGATATAATATCCGGGTCTTGATGAGATGCAAACAAATCGGTGATTTTCTCTACATCCACATGATGTAGAATGGCACCCAGCATGGGAGCAAATACTTCTATACCACCGGGGTCCATAAGCAAGGCACGTTCACCCGCTATCACCATATATTGGTTGGTATCTATTATAGCTTCCGGTTTCGACGGATCTCGCCCGAACATGATCCATTGATGTCCTTGGTCGTATAATTTTGTGGATAGCATCCCTATTCCCTTTTGTGTTGGCCTAACGGTTACTCACCATACTTAAGCACTGATAACTGTGTAGAACTTTTTCCTTTATGTACACGGAAGCGGTTTCCAAATTATTGGCCACGACCTCCAGTTTGGAACGGTATTCACCGGAATCGGCAGTGACAATGCGCGAAACCGATGCGATCGCTCGCGCTGCCAGCATGTTTTCGTCCATGGCTTCCAGCCGGAACACCAAATCTCTCATGGCCTTTTTATACTCCGCCATAGAACGTAACATATTATTTTCCACGCGCTTCATTGCCGCATCCAAGGTAGCTATGTATCTGGCATCCTGACTTTGGCTTTTTACCGTTAAAAAACGTTGGTAGGCATCATATTGACGTTGATTTTCAACAGCGATTCTCGACAACATTAAGGCTGCGTCACTGATCTCATTGACCCCTTCCATAGCTATTTGAGAAATTTCATCGATAAACGTGGTGATGGGTTGAAATCCTCGCCCCTTGTCCCCTGCCTGAGCAGATATCACCATGGCGTTTTTTGCCGCAAGAGATACACCCCATGCCACTTGTTTTACGCTATGCAATACGGCAGCGATACTGGCTAGCGCAACCAGATCATTGTCAAATTTGTCGGAGTTTGTATTCATATACTGTGTGCTTTTTAACGGCAAAGGACGGGAAATATTGATACGCTACGGGATATGATAGTTGGAGAGCAATTTACGAAGGGCCACAAACTCAATAAATAGAAAGGCTTATACAGGAGTGACAGGTAACATAAGCGGCTGCGCAATTGTAAAAATTGTTGTTACGATTAAATCCGGTAGAAATACAAAAGTGCCACCCCCCCGGTTTCCGTTAAAACTCCCACTTACATGGACAACTGCTCTATTCGATTTGCTACTACGTATTTTTACTAGGAATGGTACCCATTGAACCGGCAACGCTTAAGTTCAACTACGGAGTCTTTCAAAGAACTCAAACTCGCACCGTTCTGGGGCACAATTTCGGTTTTTCCCCAATCGCAACTCATAATCACGACAGGACACGTAGACACTCAGAAATATTACGTAAGAGATTGATTAAAAGCACTATTTTAAGTAGTGAATTTCACAACATTGTGACAAAAAACCTACCGAGGCTTCTATATTTTGTGCAATTGCTGTCGTAAAGTACAGGTATGATCAGTCTTAAATCAACTCATCCACTTCAGGATAAAATTGTTGTTGCCACTGCTGTTAGCGGAATTGTTATCACTTTACTGTTTTGCTGGGGCTTATATTTGTCCAATCGTGATTTGGCAACGGGCGAATTTAACTGGGAGGCTTCCCGGTTACTGGTACTCTTATCAAACAACATAAACAAAAGCATTAATTCCTTACACTATCTGTCCACTTTTTATGACAGTAGTGAAGAAGTCACATATGAGGAGTTTCAAGAGTACACCAAAAGCTTTTCAACTTTGCACCCGGAAGTAAAAGCATGGGAATGGGTACCATTGGTACGGGGAGCCACCCGTGACAAGCACGAACAAAAAATTTCCAAAAATATTATTGGCTACAAAATTACCGAAATGGACTCTAACCGAAACCTGATTTTGGCAAATAAGCGACCCTTTTATTATCCTGTGACCTTTATACATCCTCAGGCA
Source organism: Gammaproteobacteria bacterium (assembly GCA_029882975.1). Classification (NCBI taxonomy): domain Bacteria; kingdom Pseudomonadati; phylum Pseudomonadota; class Gammaproteobacteria; species Gammaproteobacteria bacterium. The sequence continues at coordinate 24,841 of JAOUJW010000039.1, read as the reverse complement.
GGAAATACGAATGCCATGGGATTCGACCTGAATTCAAGTGATTCCCGAAGACAATTTATAGAAAAGACGATTGCCAGAAACGCTCTTACTATTTCCACTCGAGTCCGTTTAGTCCAGGAAGACAGTGAATCCTATTCGGTACTGGCAGCTATACCGGTTTTAAAAAGGAACACGTATTCGCCTTTGTTGAAAATAGATAGCCCGCAAATACTTGGGTTGGTTGTGTGCGTGATACGAATAGACGATATCATCGACAAAACCTTTTTAGGAAATTTTGCACGAGGTGTGTCGCTATCGGTGTCTCAAAAACACGATAGAGTCACTATGTACAAAAAAGGTGAAGCAAATAATTTTAACCAGCACTCTTTTAATGAGGACATTCGAGTCGCCAATCAGATATGGAACGTTACCATTTCCAGCGACTTGAGTCGTTACGGAGCAAGAAATTTCTATGAATTGACCGTACCGTTCATTTTTGGCATTTTCCTGTCGATTTGCTTATCAGGCTATCTATTTATGTTACGTTCCAGCAGGAAGCGTATCCTGAGCATAAATACGCGTCTCAGCCAGGAGATAAAAAAACGAAATCAATACGAACAAGAACTGATTAAAACCAATTTGCAATTGAAAAAACTGTCAAAATACGACCCGGTAATGAAAATTGCGAACCGCCATGCTTTTAACGATTATCTTCGTTCGGAATTGAAACGCGCAAAAAGAACCGGATTTCCCCTGTCTTTACTCATTGCTGATATAGATAATTTTAAAGCATACAACGATACGTATGGCCATGTTATAGGTGATCATTGTCTGGCCTTAGTCGCAGGAGTATTTAAGGAAAATGCCAATCGACCTGCCGATCTGCCGGCGCGATACGGAGGCGAGGAAATTGCCGTTATTTTACCGGAAACCTTCGAGGAAGGGGCAAAAATGGTGGCCGAAAACATTCGCAATGCGGTATCCACGTTATCCATTCCTCATGAAAAATCCGATGTTGCCACTGTAGTCACAATCAGCATAGGAGTTATCACGGTTACCAAAGTAGAAAGCTATATGTCAGATGAGTGGATAATACAATCAGCAGACAAAGCACTCTATGAAGCCAAACACAGCGGTAAAAACAAGGTGAGTGTAGCCACGCTTGACGATAATCCTGACGGTTTAACGCACAACAACGTTACTGCTATTGGATTTCAATCCAAGTAAGACATCGGCCAATCGGAACAATCCTGTATTTATCTATATTTAACAACGAGTTGTGATGTTTTTTATTCCTAAACCACACCAGCGGTTGTGCTATTTAGAATAGTTTGTCAAATATCATTGTTATTGACTTTGTTTTCCACCAACCCTTTTATTTACTTGAAAACTATACGTAAACTGCAAGAATTATAATATGACCGTGGATTAAACTTGCGAGAAACACAGGCAAATACAACAAACAAAAAAGTACATCAGCAATTTGACTTGGTCTAATTGCGGCCATGCATTACTTGATTTCCAAGCTTTGTTGCAGGGAGAAACGAGTTGTACATTGCCAGGCCAATTATAGCGTCCCCCCAAGTGCGTCTTGTCGTACTTGCATCCATTTCTCTTGCTCTTGGACTCGTCGTTTACCTGGTGGCCCGTGAGGCCGGTTCCACCCGATTCCTGCCAACGGCACTGCATATCGGCTTGACCGACATTACTCCCGTACAAGGGTTCTTCGGTAATCTGCCCAGTTTTTTCCACGTGTATGCGTTTATTTTGTACTCCGCTGCAGTGGTGGAGCCAAATCGTAAAAACATACTTCTTATTTGCATCACGTGGTTATGTATTGAAACTATTTTAGAAATACTCCAAAGCCCATCTGTACTCAGAAACGGAATGATGCGAGATGTCTTAGGGACCGGTTATTACGACCCTTTGGACATCTTGTCTCTCACGCTGGGAACCATAGCTGCTTATATCTCCGTTCAGCTAATAACAAAGAGAAGCCAGTCAACATATAAGTAAGTAGTTAAACTAAAACTGACCTCGAATATTTCCTGGATTTTACTCTCCCTGATCGTTTACCATCACGTTACACTGTAATACAGAACCTAAGGAAATAGAACCTAAGGTGATTATTTTCCCGGTACTATATATTTAAGGAAAGTTGTGATGCTGAGCAGGTATTTTTATACATTATTATTTATTCCTATATTTTTATTATCGGCTTGCGGTGGCGATGAGAGCAGCGAGCCCGGCAAACAGTTTTCGGTATCGACTCAAGCCTTGGTTTTTGATGCTGCCACCCCCGCCGTTAGCGTTAGCAGCCAAGCATCAAACGGCAACCTTGTGGAAACTCCTATCGACGCCAACCGCTGATGGGAAGATTACCCATTACGTCCACAGCGGTCGCCTTTAGCCTGGATGGCAACAGCCTTTATGCACTGGACAGCAGTACCTTGAGAAAATACGATCTGAGCAATCCGGATATTAACAGCGTCCTCCCTGAAATTGGAACGGGTGTGGCTATTTCCACTCCCGGCAGTTATCCAAAGATGCTATTGAGCGCAGATGGTGGCACTGTTTTTCTGGCAGGTACCAGTCGAGTGGTCATACAACCGGCATTTTGATAATGCCGGCAATTCCGCTGAAACCGCATATCACCTTTTTGCTTTTGGTGCTAGGAGCCATTGGCTTGTCTCAAGTACCGGTGCTTCACTGGCCCTTTTCCTGGTTGGAAACCTATTTCCATGAAATCTCACATGGGATTGCGGCTATACTCAGTGGCGGCAGCATTCGTAATATCGAGTTGAATTTCGACGGCAGTGGAGTCTGTTATACAATTGGCGGTCGCGGCGCACTGATTGCTTTTTCCGGTTACCTGGGAGCGGCTTTATGGGGGGCTTTAATATATCTGGGTGCACGTATGACAGGTGCAGTCAGCCATTGGATGGCTTTACTCATGGCAGTGCTCATCGGAATCAGCGGTTTACTGTGGGCCCGCGATGCGACCAGCTGGATTATTTTGATTGTTATTTGCTCAATCTTGTCTGTCGCCTTCTATTTCACCCTGGGTCGTATCTTTCCTGTGTTGATTGAATTTTCCGGTATCTATGTCATGGTCAGTGCCATTAGAGCACCCACATTTTTATTGGGAAGTACGACAAAAAACGATGCCGCTCAATTGGCACAGCTCACACATGTACCCACCATCGTTTGGATTAGCGCTTGGTGTGTTATATCCCTTGCTGTGTTGTTTTTGGTTTGGAGAAACCAAGCCCGGCTTAGGTGACAATGGGCCAAAAATAGCCAATAATGTAACACCGAGACAACATTTCGCCCTGTAAGTTCAAGTTCTTAGCGTGTGAATGTTAACAATTGAATTATTTTTGACCACCCCCACTTATGGTTTAATGTGTCTGTATTTACAGACGGTGCTTTGCACAGCTTAAACCATTAACAGACCAATAAAGGTAACAAGAACATGAAAGAAAATATGGAGCTGCTGCGGGAAAAATCCCAAAAACTGGAGTCCTTACGCAAACAGCGTCAAAGTCTCACCAATGATCTTTACCAGGGTTTGGAACAGTCTGAGAAACTTTACCAGGGCATGAACGTGGAAGGCCTCAAAACGGCTGATAGCACCTTGTCCAAACTGGATCAAGGCTTGGAGCAATACGGCAGCTTTAATGGCACCATTGCCGATTTGTCCACTGGGCTTACGGACAGTTTGGGTGCATACGTTCAATTCGCCGCGGAGAGCAAGAACTACCGAGGCTGGGAAAAACTGGTGCGCTTGTTCTCTACCGATAGCGCCAACCGAATGCGCGTAACCCGTTTAAAGGAGCAAGGTCCGCGGGAAAACCTGAAAATGATTCTTGACTACGGTGAGCAACTGTATGATGAAATCATCAATGTGCGCGAAGATGCTTTGAGCAGTTACGCCCGCTTGCAAACCAATGTAGACATTATTGTTACGAAAATTTCCGAGTACGAACCACAGGAAGCGGCCTTAAAGGAAAAACTGGATGCCTTGACCGAAGCCTATGCGGAAATGGAAAACAAGTACAACCAAGCTGAGGCTTCCGAACAAGCCAAACTGGTGGAGGAAAAGGAAAACCTGTACAAACAATTAACCAATGTGCGTAACGAGCATGACCAAGTGCTGACCATTTACAATCAGGCGCAACAGGCTTACCAAGGCAATATTCAGTCTCGCGATGCCTTCGAAAAAATGGTACGTGATCTGGGTATTCAAGCCACTATGATCAAGGAAAAGATCGATAACGTAACCGATATCTACATGGCCGCACCGGAGGCGGTGAAAATCATGATGACCACCAAGGGGATGGAATCTCTGGATAAAGCCGTCAATGTGGCTACGGATCAGTCCATTGACATCATTACGCAATCGGCTCAGTCCGTCAGTGATGCCACCATGGCCCGAGCGGAAATTCAGCTGATTGATGAGCAAGTTATGCGTGGCTATATGAATCGTATGGAAGATACCATGAAAACTTTCAACGAACGCTACGACAAAGTAAGACAGCAGGCCAAAATGTCTCAGCAGGAACGCTATGGAGACAGCGAGTGAGCTTAGCCCCCTTGTGGTTTTGCACCGACAGGAATCGTCCGGCACTATGAAACGTATTCACGACAGTGACCAAATTTCAGTGGCCGGACGCTCCACCATGTCCAGTATTAAGGGGAAAAACTTTAAAACCCTTGAGATGGATGATGGTTTGTTGCACTTAAATGAATTGAAATCCATGTTGGCGCATATGTGGATGCTGTTTCAACAAGACGTGATTCAGTCCTTTAACAATCGTGCGCAGCTGCAGGATTTTTTGAAAATTCTGTTGGACGTCACCGACATTCTGCGCACTCGTATGCAACGCGACAAATTTCTTGATCGGGAAAGTATCGATCTGTCCATAGACCCAACGGAATCGGGCTTCCCCCTTTTCGTTCGTGATTTGCACTTCCTGAACAAGGAACGTAAATCCGCCTTAAGCAATGGTAACGAAAACGTCAGCAATAAACGTCTGGTGGACGATGCCCTGTTCAGTATTTTTCGCGGTGTTTTCCCTGCAGATATTGTCGAAGCGAAAATGACCAAGAATATTGTCACGGGACTGCGTAATATTCCGGAATTAAGCAGCATTCGCTTTGGAGAGCCGGTACAATTGGGCCACGAAGAGGACAACCACTTTGTCGTCTGCGTACAAAGACTGGAAGAAAACTTTAATACCCCGCGTTTTTACGCAGTGCATTTTAAGTTTCCTTCTGCCTCACCCGACGGCTCAACCTTGTTCTCGGAGTTACGAGAAGCCTTTTTAAAATGCACTAACCTCTCCATTGACAGAGAGCTGGATTATATGGCGGAAACCATAGAGGACATTCTTGGAATTCAAGTGCATTTAATTCAACGTATTGACGTGGGACCGTTTTACAACCGCTTTACGGAAAACCCGGACGCCGTACAGGAATTGCTCTCCAAAGGAGCGGATACCGACTCCATAATGACATTTAAAATGTATTCCGTTCATCGCATTGGTGAATCCAGCAATAAGAAGAACTGGATCAAAGCCTGGTTATCCGGCGACAGACATTTAGGACATTTTTCCAAAACACTGGTTACCCCAACGTTCATGATATTGCCGCACCGTTTGATTCAAAAAGCGCACTATCACAATATTAAAATAGACAGGCATGTAAAAATGTTTGGTCTCAGCGATCGTGGAGGCTTGTTTGAAAGCACAGAATAACCCCATCGACATCGGCCCGGATGAAATCGCTGTCCATAAGGACAGTGTTGAAAGCCTTTTTGTGGATTATTTTTATCAAAACCAATCCCATGCGCTACCCGAGCTGATCACCGGTTTGGATCCGGAAGAAAAATACATCATGAATGACACAGAACGCGGCACTTATATTACGCTGCGCGAAAGTTTTCAGGTTTTCAAAAGCGTCTACAAATTGCTGGCGGATAAAACCGACCTGAAACAAAAAATTATTGCCTCACCCGACGCCACTAAAGACCCGGCTATTGATTTGTTGCGGGGATTTTGCGGCAACTATGCAACTTTTTCGGCATCTGTTTATGCGCACAAAAAACTGGATGAACTGTTAAGCCAATCCGGTATTGATGATGAATTCGAAAAATTGGATTTATGTCAGATAAAACTGCAAACCCAGATTCAGGAAGAAGTGCTGATCAAGCGTCTTTTGGCCCCCATTGTGGTTAATTTGATCAAGCATCAAAAAGAATATGGTGTATTTAAAAACCGCAATGAGTTTCCGGCCTATTGCCGGGATATATTCGCGCACTACGTCGGTCTTGCAAAACAGCAATCTGCTACTTATCGGGGTTTTCTCCAACATTTATCGGGCTATCGATTTCGCATCATGGACAGCTATGTTGCGCTTGAGAGTTACGAAGATGTCAGCCTGCCCAGTGCAGCCGTGGCTCAGGTTAGTACTGCCTCGTTTCAGCCCATTCAGGCTCAAGATATTGTAGGCAACCGCTTGGCAAAAACCAAGATTCTGCGCTACATAGACCGACTGGCGTTATATGACCCGGAACAGGAACACAACCCCATTCTCGAACTTGGCGGTTTATCCTGGACCAACTTGTTTGATGGCCCACCCGGTACGGGCAAATCCTCCCTGTTTCGCCTGGCCATGACTTGCCTGGTCCAACGCTGTGAACAAGTGGGTCGACAACATCAGATTATTACCGTGGATCAATCCATCAAAGACGAGTTTTATGGAAAAACCGGAAAGATATTGCTGGAGAAACTAAACCAGACTCACAATACACAAAGTTTGTCCTTAGTGATTTTCGACGACATCGATCTACTCACTTCCACCCGTAGCGACGCACAAGGGGCAGACAACGATATTAACAATATCATAATGCAGTACCTTGACGGTGTATTTACGGTGCGGCGCGGTAACGTCATCAACTTCGCGGCATCGAACAAACCCACCGGGCTGGATTCAGCTATGCGTAACCGCTTTAGCGATCGCCTTCTCGTTGACGGTCCGGTGACCGCAGAGGACTTCGCCGATATGTTACATATCGTCGGCAAGAAAATGCTAAAGCAGAAATTGATTACTATGGATAATGCCTACGAACCCTTTGCGACCCAAAATGCAACTCAAAGCAATAACACTGGTGACGATGTTGCAGGTTATATGGCGGAACAGCTCAGACGATACAAAAAAGCCAGTATTCACGATTTTGGAAAATTCATGTTTGAATTAAAACAACAGAATGAACTCATTACCGGCCGCTCCACCAAAGCTATCATGGATGCTATTCTGGAACGCAGCGCCCGTTTCGATATACCGGAAGACTGGTTCACCGACAAAAACGTATATTTCAACAAGTCCTACGATCATAAAGTCGCTATGTTGCGGGATTTGTACCAACCCATCACGCCGGACGTACTGTTTCAAGAGGCGCAGCGATATTTTGACTCCGAACAGCGCTATGCTCAAACCGAAGCGGTTGAAGAAATTGTACGGCGCAAAAATTCGCTGAAATGGGATACCCAGGCACAGCTGGAATATTACAGATCGGAAACCGAACAATTGGGTGCGCCGCCACAGCGGAGCGCCGTCTCTGAGCTGCACAAAGTAAAAACCGAACTGAGCCGGTATTTATCCGACAAGTAGCCTGGATACTCAATGTTTATTACACATCACTTTGAAGATATTGTTCCTTATAAACTCATTCAAGTAGACGGGGAACTGGTAGACTCTTATAACCATGCCCTGAAGAAACTCATTGGCAAAGAAACCGCTTTAAAACAGTTCTGCATTGACAAGCGGGGGTTTTCCCCGGAAATTAACGCGGAACTGGGACCAAACTATTTGCAAAACAGTGCCGCCCACCGCTACATCATTGTTGTCACCCCTAACCAGGCTAAAGCAGACTTGCTCTATGATGAATTCTCTTTTGACAACGCCGTTATTGATTTTGTATATAAAAACTATTTGTCTGTGATTTCCACGGTAACCAGGATCGACTGCCTTTACGGCGAGCTCAACGATGGCGTACCCCATTTTCAGGGTGTGGAAGACTGCGCACTCATTAGCCGGGTAACCGTAGAATTGGATACCCCTACCCCCTTTTTTGAGCAAGCCAAACAGTTGCAAAACATGGTCAGTGAACTGCATTCGGATCCGGAATTATTAATAGAGAATCAAGCCGAACACTTGATGAATATGCTGACACTGGTGGAGCAAGTTGGAGATATCCGCAGCTTTAATTTTTCTGATATCGATGTGACAGTCAACATCGAGTGTTTCCACACACAATTTTTCGGTGGCACATATTTGTTCCGGTCATTACCGGATGCGTCGTTTTACCCGGTACGTAACCCTTATGCAGTCAACAAATTCAATCGTGGCGAAGCACGCCGCCGCTCCACCCATGAAAATGATAGAAACCGCCCCAAATCGGTTATTATATTTAATAATGACAACACTCCCCGCCCCTTAAAGAACGTGGAATATATCCACATCGACGATACCAGTACGGCCCTCTTATTTTTATTGCACAACTCACTGGCGACGATTAACTACAATCTCATACCGCAGAGAATCCGTCAATTGGAAGACTACTTACTTTTAAGCAAGGGGCACAATGTTTCCAATCTGTCCGAACCGGAACGACACCGTCTGATCAGTCAGCATCAAACGGATATGCCACCCATATACGAGTTGTTAATTTACGCCAACAGGGAATATCAGACCGACAATCTAATCAATATTCCCGCTGAGGTACAAGCGCGCATATTGTCGCCGATGGAGCTGCCAACGGCATCGTTCCATGCCTTGGAAAAATTATTATGCCATTGGTGGCCGTACGATATCGCAGCCGGATTAAGATTTAACAAACAAGCGTTGGGCGAACAGTTTTCAGAATTGGATCAACTCAGCAAAGAAATCATCAAACAATACTGTGTTAACTTGCTGGAGCAAACCTCGTGAGCGGTATTACGTTGCGTTTGTTACTAGGCGTTGTGCTGAGTTTGGCCGATTACACCTTTGCCGTGAGAAAACGTCGACAGCGGCAGGGGGACTACAACCGAGAAGTCTTGTTGGCCATCGAGCGTATTTTGGATCATCAATCGGGGAAAACGACAATTTCAGAATTCGGTGACTCCCAAACCACGGATTCCAAAACCGCGGATTCCAAAACCACGGACGCCAAAACCATTGATTCCAAAACAATGACTGACTCCATCACGTTAGTACGCGAACATCTCATTAACAAAAAGATTATCCGTGCCGACGTGAATCCTTTCAAACGCTTGTCTATGGCTTTGAGGAATATTTCCGGCGTCGAGATCATTAACAATCTATCACTACCGCTGCTTTTCGTTTTGTGTGTTGTATTGGAACTGGCTTACGATTTTTTAATTGGTATACATATCGCTTCTCCGGAGGAATCCGGTCTGCTAAGCCTATTGATTGCAGATTTTTACCAGATTCCCTTGCTCTTTTTCGGCTTTATACTGGGGCGTTGGATAAGGGATCTTTGGATGTTCGCTGAGAATACCGGAGAAACACAAAAAATTGAAGAAACCATCTCCCTGTGTGTTCACAATACGGCTTTGTTACAAACGCTTCTGAATGCGGATGCAGACAACAGCGATGATCTATGGGATTACCAAATTAAGTTGTCTCGAAACGGAGCCAAAATTCTGCGACAGATCAATGCAGTCGCCAAGCAAATGAGCGATGCCGCCATTGAAACTGCAGAAGAATTGGCAAGCTACCAAAAAAACAGGTCAGAACAACAAGCCCAGGAACAAGAACAACGCAGTCAACGCTTCGACGATTTAACCAAAGGTCGGTAGAATGTCAGAATCTATTATTGCTATAGTCAATCGAATTCACGACAAATACCTCCATGACATTCCCTCAAAGGACGCTACTCGAGGTGATCGTTTTAAAGCGTCCATGCGAAAACTGCTACAGTTTCTGCTCATGCGTAAAAAACTGGTACTGCTGGCATTGCTGCTACTCACCATCTGTTTTTTTGTTTTGCTGTTCCTGATGGAGGATTATCTCACAAAACGTCAGGCTTATCCTATACGACACGTTTTATTTCAATGCAACGAGACCGTGCAGTTTTCACGTGGGAAAATCGGCAGACAAGATCGGTTTTGGGATAGAGACGCCCGCACCATTATTCAAAAAGGTAACAGTGACGGCACCAAACTGGGTGATATTTTGGGTATTCAAAAACTGGAAACCACCGATGAAGGCGGTCAGTACCAACTGGAAGATAAAGACAAAACCCGAATCGCCTATGCCGTTACCAAACTGGAGCCGGTACAAGCCGCATTAGTTTTACCGGCACCCTGGATTTTCGTGAGACCTATGCTGAAATTTTAGGTGAGAACGATCGTTTCATCAATTATCGTATTATCCCGGAGCGCGGCGCCCACAACCTTGAGGTAAACGTGATCGCCGATGCCGAAGGTAATAAGAAACTGGTGAATAAACTTATCACGTATCGATCCAAACCCTTGGGTGTGTTATGGGGCACCCGGTTTCGTTCTGCGACATCGCTGGATGAATTTTTAGACACTCCGAAAAACCAAAGCAAGGAACGGCATTTTTTTGAATTAGTGGACCAATACCACGGCCAGGCTAAACTCAGTGGTGAGCAACGCCTCAAACTGGTACAAGAATTGGCGCAAACCATAAACTCTATGGAAACCCAAAGTATTTACATCAGTCATGAAGACGGTATTGTGGATTATGTGGCGCAAGAGTCTTCAACTTTTTTATTTAATCGCCCGAGTGTTGTTCAGCAATTCACAACACCTTTATATAGCGACGATGGCACTAAACCCAGCCCCGGTAACAGCGGTAAACAAGGTGATTTCGCCATCAACAATACGAATCAGGAACTGGTTCACATTCGTGTCGAACGACTAATTGACCTGTTTCCGGGAAACTATTTTCTGCTTAATAATCTCATAATCGGCGATGCTCCCAATATTGTTCGTCCTTTCTCACACACCAACAACGGCGGCTATGAAATCGTAGATGGCCAAGGCGTTGTGGCTAAAATAGAAATTGAAGACTTTTTTCTGCACTATGGTGATGACTTGCTATACAAATACTATTTAGATAAAGATGGCAACGGCATCATCGACAGTGACAAGGAACTCATTGGCCAGGTTTTGTACCGCATACATAATGATGACCGTGTCAGCAAACCGGAAGAAAATGCCGATGGAAAAAGCGAAGCCATCACGCAACGATATAGCTACTCTTTTATGGCGGGTAACAATTGGGACAATCGCCAAGAAGACTTTTATCTTTGCAATACCATCGAGTCCTTTATCGTCAATGAGATCAACCGTGGTTTTGGTACCTTTTCTGATCTGGGATGGATCAACAGTCAGCGCTCCAATATACGCCTGTTGGAAAACCGAGACATCAGCAATCTGGCACGTGCTATGTCTGCTGAAAGTGCTCTAGTGGCTAAATACGATATTGTGGCACTATTGAAAGCCGCGAAACGGACCTACATTGAAAAATTCGTTCAAACTCCAAAACAGCCGGCCCCACCAAGTTCCGCCAAACCCTAAGTCCCTTTTGGTTTAACACGTTTCGGATGCATTCATCACCATTTCTGTAAAGGGGGTGTAAATTGCGTTGTGCTACCTTGACTCTGGCAATAAGGATATTGCTTCAATAACTAATTAAACTTAGGTAACCATTCGCAAGGAGGATGAATGATGTCTATCAATCAACGTTTTACTAATTTTCTTCCGAAAATTAGAGCTCTCAGCGTCGCCTGTGTCGTTACACTGTTGGCTATTACGTCTCAATCGGCTTTTTCCGCAGCCAGGCAAGGTCCGTCCGGGGGTACGGGTGGATCTACTTTCTCTGATCTGGCCGGAGCCAACGAAGTCCTTGAGCTGATTCAAGTACGTCACGGAACGGCAATTGATGCTGTGCGATTGTGTTTCAGAAACACCTCGACCGGTGCCTTTAGATTCGCCCCTCACAGAGGAGGTTCAGGGGGAACATTATATAATATTTCTCTCGCACCGGGTGAAAAAATCAATTACATTTCCGGATACTACGGTGACTGGGGAAGTATTCAGGTAGTGAGAAAACTGTACGTTGTCACCACTAGTCGTGTCCTTTCCTTTGGTAGTACACCGGCCGGCAGTCGCTACTTCCGTTATTCCAATCCCAATCTTGCCTCTATGAACCTAGACGGACTAACCGGTGCGTCCGGAGCCTTAGTTGATGCTTTAGGCGTATATTGGGAATAAACCCATCTTTTAACGCCAGGGCTGATACTTTGTATCAGCCCTTCTTTACTCTCTATTTTGAGAACCTTTAGTTGATACCAAGGAGAGGTGTCATGAATAAATTTGTCTCTATTGTCTCAGGAATATCCGTGGTTGCACTTGCTGTTGCCGTGTCGTTAACGGACAAACCGACGCGACCGGTCAGTGCAAGCGCAATACAAACCGATTCGGTCACATATAAACCAATACATGATGCGGGTATTACAAATTCAGCACAAACCGTACTACCCGAATCCGAATCTTTAACCTTACCCCTTAGCGGCTTTGAACGGGAAATTCAACATCGTAATTCTCTTCAAAGCAATCAAAAGCAAAGCGTGAGCAAACCCGATCAACAGGTAGAACCAACAAACCGTATGGAGGAACAATCAAACGATAATGCATCAGCCATAGTCAACAACACGATCGGACCAAGTGTGTTTAAAAACCCGGAACAAGATGCACTTCCTGCCGATATTCAGGCCTTTCTTGACCAGGAAGCGCAACAACAAGAATACAACCCGGATGCTTATCCCCTGGAATTTGCGGATTCTCAACAAACGCTAGCCGTTGATCCTGTAAAGCAGGCGCAATTACAGGAAAAACGACAAAAGATCTATCAGGAGTTCAAAGAAGAAGTCAAATACTATGATTTCAATGAGCGGTTTAATTTGTCCAGGTTTATGGAAGACGAAAGGCTGTATCAATTGGATGCACAACAGGGAAACGAGTTAATAGAGTATGTGTTTAAAAACTTGCAAGGTATTGCCTTACTCGAAAACCAACCGGCAGCCTCTGAATGACTCACTGACGTGGTGTGCTGGTATCCCCCTCACCTTCCACAAGTGTTGAACTTTAAACCCCGGGCTGAATCGGCTATACCAGCCCGGGTCAGTGATTACCGGTTTCACTTTTATTTTGTTTTCCCGGCTTAAGCGCTATAATGGCTCGAAGTTAGTTTACCGGTAAACATTATGGCCAACCGAGCCTATTTATATAGCAACTCTCAAAACTGCCCGCCGGACAACGCAGATTCCGAGCAACTACTGGGCTCCAATTATTTTATTCCGGCACTGTGGCTGGCTTGCATGCAGCCGGGAGACCTCAAGCACAGGCAGGCGTCACAAGATGAAGAAGAAATGTATTATTTTTCACTTGCTGCTGCCTCAGCCCTTTCACGTTGCCGAGACCGACTCAGCTCTCTGGAAATGTTTGTTGACAATATCGACGAGTACTTTCTGCCTTGGGAAGCTTTTTTGGAAGAATTGGCAGACAAATATATCCAAATCGATGTCAGTGAAATTATCTGGCAAGACGAGGAAGCGCTCACACAATTGCAGTCTTCCCTTGGTTTTCTCGATGAACCCAATGAACAGTCGGCTGAAGATTTTATGTGTATCACTTGTTTGAATGATGTTTATAGCGAGGAGAATAACAGCGTTATAGCCACCCCCGGCCCTACTGTGGAGGAATTAACCGGCGAAGCCGACAAGCGTCGCCTTCCTGACCGTGATGTCAATACATATATGTTGGGATACCCCATTGCTGATTGGGTTTCCTGGTCCTCTGATACACACAAAACTCAAAACGCCAACGACACCGTACCGTTAACCACGATGCAAAGATTCAGCTGGCATCCCTTAGTCCCCTTTATTTGTTTTACATTTGTTCTGAGCGAAGTGCTTGCGGAGGCCTCCGGTTTCAGCGTCACCGCTCTGGTGTTGACCGGTGTCTGGTTGGCTCTGGCTATCTATAATTTAGCCACCGGCGGCAAATTTACCGCTTGGCTGTATCACCATTCCAATTTTTAAACTGTTCCTCCGAATCTATTACGTTGCTCTGAGTAACACTTTGTTTCATAATTTTATAATCCCCTTGGAGAAATTGAATTAGAAATAGTATTTCTGTATCGACATAGCGTCGCCACTATATAACACATTACCGTTTCCAGGAGTATTTTATGGGTATTAACCATAGACGTGGAGTTTTGGTCTTACTTTCTCTGGTTGCAACTTTCGTTATTATGAGAATATTCTTGCATAATTTCCCCGGCACAAACCTGGACATTGGCCAATACAATATTCATCATTTATTTACCGGCCTGTTATTGCTTACCGTTAGCGGTTTACCTTTGATTGTGATTCAGGGAAACCACAGAATCCTGGATTTGGCCGCTCTTGTTTTCGGTGCCGGTCTTAGTATGGCACTGGACGAATGGGTTTATCTGATTGCCACCGATGGCAGCGACAGTGCTTACCTGCTGCCCGTGTCTATAATAGGTGCCACCATCGTCATTTTAGCAACCTTAGTGTATGGATTACTTATTTTGGTACTGGGCAAAAAACTGGTGCGTGGCAGTAACCCGCCTGAGGTATAAATCCACTATAGTTGCAGCAACCAGGAAAGTCAGGGATTACTGATAGAGGCGGATCCCTATACGAAACGCATAACGCTTTTCATTATAATACAACAAAGATTCTCCATAGCCGCCGAATAGCTGTGCATAATAGTGCAACGTCGCGGTTTTTCCGGATTTCTTAGCCCAATCCAGCAAAACATTACCCCTGGGTCCCACGTTAGCCATTGCGCTAATAATATGGTCGCCTCGGTAATCGTATTGGAGCTGACTGTAGCCCAGATAGTCTTCGATATCCTCATTGTTTTTTCCGTGTTGACCAACGTACCAAAGCTTTGCACTATAAGCATGCCTTCCCTGCCAGGTGAGCCAGCGGAAATAGCCTCGATTCCAACTGCGCGAATCGGTTCCGTCCCTGCCGTTAGATTCGTGCTCCAATCCAACATAGTAGCGGTGTTGAAAACCGGCGAGCTGTTGATTCAGGCTATCGCAATTGGCGTCATCACTACAGTAGAACAATTCCAAGTCGAAGTTATGATCTTCAAAAGGAGAAGATGGCTCCCAAACCCGCCACACTGTTTTAAAACTGTACCCCATGTAAAATTTTTCTTTAAACAGCTTTTTAGCTTGTCCATCGTCATATAAAGTGTGTTTCATACTGACCTGGATTTTGCCGTCACGATCTATAGTGCTGTTATCGTTTCTCGCTCCGAGAGCAATATAATTTTGCTTATAGGGTACGAAATAATCCACCTTTGAACCCGGCAGTAAAACAACAGTTTGTTTTTCCGAGTTGAGCCTGGTTTCAAGTTCATCGCCGCGATAGACACTCAATTCGCAACGACTCAGCTCGACACCGCAGACATTCCTAATGTGCTCCAATGAAGTCGCTGAGTCCGTCGACTCAGAGTAATGATTACCGCTTGCGGCTACTGTGGAACCGAACAGTAGAATCAGAATAAGAATTGTTCTAATCATTCATATACACCACAGCGTTCACAGTTCTGCAATTCCCAGTATTTATCGTAAACAACGATTTAATTGTCACCGTTCCTTAATACTCCTTTACTCAATATGTTAGGCGCACTTTTGGAGAAATTATATACTACCAAGGTACTAACCCTACCAGCCGTGGTACACGTTATGGTTTTGTCACCGAACTACTGTGGTGCGTTTTGAAAGAATAATCGATATTTTACATTTTTATAACATTTTGCCGGAAATTGTTCCCCGTATGTAATCTGTCTGTATCCATGGTTAAGCTATACTCATGTCCGATAGTATGTATTTACCCTTCAGTTCGGACTTGACGCCAAAGGCATACGAATGGATGAGGTAGTAAAGAATCGACTCCTTGAAAAATCGGGTGATAATCTACCCGGTGACGCCATTGACTCCAAATTCCATTCCTATAGTCTTTATCCTGAATTTCATCAAGAAGGATTGATCTTTTTACAAAGGGGTACCATCCAGGGAATCGACCCGACCGTTACCCAAATTCTAGGCCACACGCCCGAATCCATTACTAATCAACCCATCGCTGAATTAGTAAGACCCGCCGAACGGAAGCATCTCGAACAAGCTCTGATAGATGGCGCGGAACTCCAATTGGAAATGCGCCACAAGAACAATCGTTACCTACCCTTAAGAATTTCCGTTAAACCGGTAAGTGATGCCGCGTACTCCTTTGATTGCGTTATTCGATGTTCTCCACCAACAACCCCGTATAAAGTCCCCCAGACCGCAGTGGATTACGCGGCAAACCCAAGCACAACTTGGAACGACTATTTTCAACTATCGAACAGTTTGTGTTTTACAATTAATCATTCCGGTTTTTTTACGGAACTGAACCCGGCCTGGCAAAGCATTTTTGGTTTCGATGCTGATGAACTCACTTCAAAACCATTGCTGGATTTTATCCACCCGGAAGACAAAGAAAACTTCCAAAGTGAAATAGATTACCTTTTACATCACAACCTTACCACAACTCCGATTTTCACTCGTTTTCTTACCCGTTCGGGCTCCTACCGCTGGTTACAATGGAACATTACAGGGTTTCCCCAATCGAAGCTTTTGTGCGGCGTTGCCAACGACATTACCGTTGTAAAACAAACTGAGCTCTCGCTACAGCATAATCGTTTACAACTGGAACAACGCTTGGACCAACACCTCAAAGAACTTTCCGTGATGACTCAACGCTACAACATACTCAGTGAAAACGTTGCGGATTCCATTTTTATTCACGATGATACGGGTCACATTATAGATTGTAACCAACACACACTGAGCAGTCTGGGTTACAGCCACGAGGAATTGAGGAATCTCACCATCTTTGATATTGATCCGGATATTGAACGGGACAACGTCGTCTCCCATCTTTTCTCCAATGCATCGAATAGCGAAACACTGTTTGCAGCGAGGCATCAACGCAAAGACGGCTCCTTTGCCGAGGTGGAAATCAAGCGCAACGCCTATATACAGGAAGGAAAGAAATATTTTGTGGTGGTATGTCGCGATATCTCTGATCGTAAACAAAATGAACTGGCGCTAAGAGAAAGTGAAGCCCGATTTCGGCTCTTAGCAGACCAGGCACCCGCCATGATTTGGATGACAGACCGAAAATTCAACGCAATTTGGTTTAATAAACGTTGGCTGGAATACACCGGCCGTGGGCTGGAAAAACTAGCCGGCGGCGGTTGGCTGGAGAGCATACATTTAGAAGACAAGGACAGCGCCGAGCGGTATTTTAACTGGGCTTATGAGCACCAACAACGATTTGACCGGGAAGTTCGCCTGCTCAATGCCGATGGTAACTATGGCTGGATAGCGGTGACCGGCATTCCCCGCTGCGATGAAAGCGGCCGTTTTCTTGGGTATATTGTTTACAACTGGGATATCAGTGATAGAAAACGCGCTCAACGCGCTTTGATGGAAAGCGAGAATCGATTTAGAACCCTGTCTACCCATGCGCCCGTGGGAATTTTCCAAACCGACACCACCGGTGCCTGTACATTTGTTAATGAAAAATGGGAACAATTAACCGGCCTGCATCGGCAGGATGCACTGGGACTTGGCTGGACTAAGGCATTGCACCCCAATGACCGGGAGCGAGTCTTTGCCAAATGGGAACGGTTTCTCGAGCTTGGCGGTGAGTTTTCTCTGGAATATCGCTTTCTCCACAAAAATGACCATGTGGTCTGGGTACACGGTCGAGCCATCCCCATTATTGACAATACTAAAAATATGGTTGGAATCTTAGGGACCATTTCCGACATAACAGAATCGCAAACGGCACAAGCACAGATTCTGGCTGCCAAGGAAGAAGCGGAATTTGCCAATCATGCCAAATCCCATTTTCTTGCGCGAATGAGCCACGAGCTTCGCACACCATTAAATGCCATTCTCGGTTTTGGTCAGTTGTTGCAAATCAATACCGACAACTTTACAGAGGATCAAAAAGAAGGCGTTCAACACATTATGGAAGGTGGCCAACACTTGTTACATCTGATCAATGATGTACTGGACATTACCACGGTCGATGCAGGTGAAATGAAACTCGCCATTAAGCCCGTCAACATCAGAAACACGCTGGACAGCTGTTTGTTGATCTTGAAACCTTTAGCGGAAAAACACCGTGTTACCTTAGCGCCCCTGGGTTCAGACTGTGACTGTCATGTATACGCCGATCAACAGCGCTTGAAACAAGTATTTATCAATCTCATTTCCAATGCCATTAAATACAACCGCGAAGGCGGTACGGTATCCATCCAGTGCTTGGCATCACCTATGTCTTCCACAACGACATCCACAACGACTCCATCCCAGATTACCCCGCCGCCCGCTATTCGAATCTCGGTACAGGATACCGGCATTGGTATAAAAATGGCTGATCAAGAAAAAATATTTGAACCGTTCCAACGCATTACCCTGTCCGTAGAACATATCGACGGAACCGGGATCGGGTTGAACATCACAAAAAAAATGGTGGAACTCATGCAAGGCTCCATCGGCTGTGACAGCGAATATCAAAAGGGCAGCACATTCTGGTGCGAACTGCCTGCCGCCTCGATCGGTGCCAAGGCAACTTTTTCAGAAAACGAGTTGGCGCTGAATATATTATGTATTGAAGACAACCCTGCCAATAGCCGTCTGATGCAGGAAATCTTTGCCCAGACCACCGCCTGTCATTTGGTCTGCGCAGAGACCGCAGAAAAAGGCATCGAAATTGCCCAATTGCAGCAGCCCGATATCATATTAATGGATATCGATCTACCGGGTATGGCAGGAGTAGAGGCCGCAGAAATTCTGCGTAACTTTTCCAATACCAAACATATACCCATCGTCGGCGTAAGTGGTTTTCTGGAGCAATGCCTGGAAGAACAGCAATTGACGCGGTTTGACGCCTATTTAACCAAGCCTATCAATGTGGATGAATTGCTGCAAACTATTAAAAGTTTGGTTCGTTGAAATCCCCATAAATTCTACCTGCACCAAAGTGGTCATTTATTGATCATTTTTTACTGCCCGTCCAAGAAAATTTCACACGCAGTTAATTGACCGTTGCCGAAACTCAGTGCTATATTGCTTGCACATGTTTCAGGTGACCCAAAAGTGTTATTCACTCAGGGTTGAAACGGAAAGTCGGTAAGTTTGTATCCATCGTTCCATAACGTTTATTGTTTATGCCTGCCCCAGCGTAGGTTTTTGATGGATGAGACTACTTACGTAATTAATACGTAAGCTTTCGCAAACGCAAGCCGACGCTGCCCCCGCAACGGTAGGCGAGTTAAGATCTGCATTGGGCCACTGTGAAATTTTCATGGGAAGGCGCAGATTTGGTACACGGTATTTTGTACCACTCGTGAGCCCGGAGACCGACCTGAAATGTTTATGGCACTGCGGAGGGCGGACTGCCAGGACGGCACAGATTACACCTGCCATCTCCCCCGACCCGCAACGCAATAACTTTATGATAATTATTATTCTCTGGGAGGAGATCAGTACATGAATGTTTCCGACATTGCTATTTCAACAAAACCCTTGTCACCCCGATACGTATCTAGCGCCATCGCTCTGGTTTTGGGGTTGACGATATTGTTTGGTGTCGGATTCGCCCAAGGTAATAATGACTCCATTCATAACGCCGCCCATGACACCCGCCATACTATGGCGTTTCCGTGCCACTAAAGTTATCGATTAGGAACTGACATTAAAAAAGCCACCAACATGATACGATCCATCCTAATTGCTGCCTTGATGGCGGGCACGGTCGCCGGTATTTTGTTTACCGGAATCCAACGCATTCAAGTGACACCTTTAATAGCGGAGGCTGAGCTGCTGGAAAATCGCAGTGAAACCACGCATATGGAAGAAACCCCGATACTGGACAGTATTCCACATCGCCATTCACACATTCATGTACACGAAGACGAACAACCACCGTATTTGCGTCTACTGTTGACGTTAATCGCGAATATACTCGCGGGAATTGGATTTGCACTGGTGGTGGTCAGTGGTATCGCCCTGACCGGACACAAAGGATGGCATATAGGGCTATTGTGGGGTTTAGCCGGCTTTTTTGTGTTCTTCGTGGCACCTTCGTTAGGTTTAAAACCCAAAGTCCCCGGCACGGCTGCTGCCGATCTGTACATGCAACAAATATGGTGGATCAGTACTGTTGTCTCTTCTGCACTCGGCTTGTCGTTACTGGTTTTCACTCGCAAGACTCTGTTTAAAGGCATTGGCCTGCTATTACTGATTTGCCCTCATGTCGTTGGCGCCCCGACCCCCGAACACGTTACACCCAATGCCGTAGAACAACTCAGTGAGCACTTTATTGTGGCCGCAGCCATTGCCAACGGCCTTTTCTGGTTAATCCTTGGAAGCCTTAGCGGTCTTTTCATCGCCAAATATTCTTCGGATTCATGACTTCCAACACATGACTTCCAACAACGGTAGTAATTCCGACCAACCGTCCGACCTCCGCCATGTGCAACGAATGCAACGCAAAAAGGAAGTGGTGGACGCCGGCATCAGTCGCGCCACCGAAGAACGTGGAGTCCTGCTGGTTCATACCGGAAACGGCAAAGGTAAAAGCAGTGCTGCATTCGGCATGGTGGCGCGAGCCTTGGGTCACGGTTTAAAAGTGGCCATTATTCAATTTGGAAAAGCACGCACTGCCACCGGGGAACAATTGTTTTTCAGTCAACTGCCACAGGTGGACTACCATGTCATGGGCGCCGGTTTTACCTGGGAAACACAAGACAAAGTCCGCGATATGCAAGCGGCGGTACAAGCCTGGAAAACCGCCGGTACTTATCTTAGTAATGCAGCATACGACCTTGTAGTACTGGACGAACTGAATATCATTTTAAAGCATGATTACCTGCCTTTGGCAGACGTTATTAACACTTTGCAACGCCGACCACGAATGCAGCATGTGATTGTTACCGGTCGTGCGGCAAAGGATGAGTTGATACAACTTGCCGATACGGTAACCCACATGCAAGATACCAAACATGCATTCAAAGCCGGTATTAAGGCGCAAAAAGGCATTGAGCTGTGATTGAGAATGGGGTCGTGATTGATAAAGGATCCGTGATTGAGCAGGAAGATCAGTGCAGCATCCATCAATGTCCTGGTTTACTCATTAGCGCTCCGGCCTCCGGTAAAGGTAAAACCACGGTGACCGCCGCCTTAGCGGCTTTTTATCGCAGTCGGGGTAAACAAGTCCGTGTATTTAAAACCGGTCCGGATTTTCTGGACCCTACCATTTTGGAACAAGCCAGTGGTGCCCCCGTATATCAGCTGGATTTATGGATGGGAGGGGAAAGCCATTGCCGCCAACTGCTGCATGATGCTGCCGGGCAAGCGGATCTTATTTTGATTGAAGGCGTGATGGGCTTATTTGACGGCACGTCTTCCAGTGCGGATTTGGCTCAGCTGTTTAATATTCCGGTCCTCGCCGTTATTGACGCAACGGCCATGGCGCAGACTTTTGGCGCTATTGCTTATGCCTTGCCCCACTATAGACCCGGCTTGCCCTTTGCCGGCGTCATTGCCAATCGAGTTGCCAGCGTGAACCATGGCAGTATGCTGGCGGAAAGCCTGCCTCCCTCTGTGTCTTACTTAGGCGCACTTCCCCGCGACCCTAATATGGAATTACCCAGTCGTCATTTAGGTCTACTGCATGCCATGGAGATCGACGATTTACACACTCGTATTGAAACCGCAGCTCAGGCTTTAGCGCAAACCGGATACGATTATGAACCCAAGGCGGTAAATTTTGCAGCGGCCGCCAAAACAGAGTTACCAAAAGAATTGAACGGCTATCGCATCGCTGTGGCTAAAGACCGGGCGTTTTCTTTTGTATACCGAGCTAATTTGAACTTGTTGGAATCCATGGGTGCAAAATTACTGTACTTTTCCCCTTTGGAAGACCAAAGTCTGCCCCAGGCCGATGCCTTGTACCTACCCGGCGGCTACCCGGAATTGCATCTACAATCCTTGGCGGCCAACACGTCGATGCACGAATCCATTCAACACCACCATGCACACGGCAAGCCCATAGTCGCCGAGTGCGGTGGCATGTTGTATTTACTGCAAAGCCTGACGGATCAGGAAGGTCAAAGCGCGCCCATGGTGGGACTGCTACCCGGCCATGCCGTGATGCAGAACAAACTCAGTAATCTGGGTATGCACAGTGTGGAACTGCCTGAAGGCTTGTTACACGGGCATACTTTTCATCATTCCAGTGTGCAGACCCCTCTGCAGCCCATCACCCAAAGCAAGAGTTCACGCCAACACGGGCGCGGAGAAGCCGTATACAGAGACAAACGCCTGCACGCTTCTTATATGCATTTGTATTTCCCATCCAATCCGCAAGCCAGTGCCAGGTTGTTCGTATCATGAGTGAATCCAAACAAAAATCCGTTACGGTTATGCCGGGTAAAGTCTGGTTTGTAGGTGCCGGACCCGGTGACCCGGAATTACTCACCATTAAAGGCCAGAAACTTATCAGCGAAGCCGATGCCATACTTTACGCAGGTTCCCTGGTCTCCCAAGCCGCCACCCAATGGGCCAAGCCGCAATGCCTCATTGAGGACTCCAAAGGTATGGACTTGGAAAGCATCAACCAATGGCTGATACAACAGGCACAAAACGGCCGTTCTGTGGTGCGTTTACAAACCGGCGACCCCGGATTGTACGGGGCATTGATCGAAATGGTGCAACCCCTGGATGATGCAGGTATTGCCGTGGGTGTTGTACCCGGCGTTTCCTCTGCCATGGCCTCTGCTGCTGCCGGAGTGGAAAGCCTGACACTGCCGGAGGTAACCCAAACCGTCATACTGACCCGAGTAGAGGGCCGAACCCCCATGCCGCAAGGTGAATCACTGCAGGAATTGGCACAACACCATTGTACGCTGTGCCTGTTTTTGTCCATTACCTTACTCAATAAAGTCAAAAGCGAATTGCTTGCCGCCGGCTGGGACGATGACAGCCCGGTACTGGTGGTACACAAAGCCAGTTGGCCCGGCGAAGAAAAAATCGTTCGCGGCACCTTAGCCACAATAAAAGAAAAATGCCGGGAGGAGAAAATTGTTTCCCAGGCCATGATTATTGTCAGCCCCACCTTGGGTGCCCGCTATCATAGCGATTTAAAAAAATCCAAGTTATACGACAAAACCTTCACCCACCGCTTTCGCAAAGCGCAAGTGTAGTCGTAAATGCTGATGTCAATGCCAGTGTAATAAGGAATACCCATGAGTACTTTAATGAACACGACCGTTTTGCTTGTTGGCCACGGCTCGCGCCATGCCGAGGGCAACCGGGAGATCGAACTGTTCGCCACACAATGGCGCAGCAAAAATCCCCATTGGAAGATCCAGGTTTGTTTTATTGAATTTGCTGAGGTTCTGCTGGACACCGGGTTGGAACTCGCCGCCCGGTCTGCAGCCCGCGTTATTGTGGTTCCCCTGATTCTCAATGCCGCAGGGCACGTGAAAATGGAAATTCCCCAGTATATCGACCGGGCTCGAAAACAATTTCCGCAAGTGGAATTCATCTACGCCCGTCATTTAGGCGCAGCTGAGCCCATACTGGCGATACTCAAACGCAATTTGCGTAACATCATGATGACCATGGACATGCCCGACCCCAAATCCACAGGTGTGATCTTGCTGGGGCGGGGTTCCTCTGATCGGGTTGCCAATGGTGAAGTTGCCAAAATGGCCCGTTGGATCTTTGAGGTGAGCGATCACGAACGAGTGGATATCGCCTTTACCGGCATCACCTACCCGCGTCTGGAAACCGTGGTCAAACAGCAACAACGGCTGGGACTGACTCAAATTGCCATTCTACCTTACTATTTGTTTACCGGCACTTTAATCGAACGCATCCAACGCCAAGTGGCACGGTTACAACAACAATACCCTCAGATCCATATGAGCTGCGGAAGTTACTTTGGTTTCGAAGAGGAAATTTACCGCTTATTAAGTGATCGCGTCTTGGAGGCTCACGACCCGGTGTCACACCAGGAAAGCGGTATGATGGAATGCGACGGTTGTGCTTTTCGCGAACTGGCTCAGGAGCAGGGTCATGGGCATCATCACCATGATCATCACAACCATGACCATAGTCATGACCATAGCCACATTCGCGAACATCACGAACACGAACACGAACACCAAAAATAAGTGCGAGGTTAGGCATGAGCAATACCGTTACCGAACAAATGACCCAAGCCGGAATGGCTATTGAACACAGTTCCTTTGCCATTGTGGACCAGGAAGCCGGTGCACATCAGTATGAAGACGAACAATGGCAAATTGTGCGACGTATGATTCACGCCACGGCGGATTTTGAATTCAATGGCCTAACCCGGTTTCACCCCGACGCCATTAAAGCCGGTATGGACGCCATTGCCAACGGCGCCGCCATCGTCGCCGATGTGGAAATGATCTGCGTGGGTCTGTCCAAACCGCGTTTGGAACATTTCTCCTGTAAAACCTACCACTATATTTCCGACCACGATGTCATCGACAC
This sequence comes from Gammaproteobacteria bacterium, assembly GCA_029882975.1. Lineage (NCBI taxonomy): Bacteria > Pseudomonadati > Pseudomonadota > Gammaproteobacteria > Gammaproteobacteria bacterium. The sequence continues at coordinate 133 of JAOUJW010000039.1, read as the reverse complement.
CGCCAAGCAGGAAAACACCACTCGTGCCGTGCAAGCCATGCGCAAAGCACGTTCCTTGGGCAAGTTAAATCGAGCCATAGTGGCAATCGGAAATGCGCCAACGGCTCTACTGGAAATCATCCGCATGCTCAAG
>JAOUJW010000038.1 GCA_029882975.1 Gammaproteobacteria bacterium | reverse complement strand
GGCGAAAGTGTCGGTCATTGGCACAGAGGCCGAGGTTATGCGTACCGTAACAGTTTGACCGTTGGTAATGGTACCGGCCACTGTGGTAAAGGCAGCACCATTGATGGCGTACTGCCCCCCGGCTATGGAAATGGGAGCCGCGATATTTATTCCCGTGACGGCAGTGGCATTGGACACTACTTGGGTGTTCAGCTCGATGCCCGTTTGTGTGGTGAACCCAAAGGCATTCGGGGTGTTGTTACCGGTGGTGGCGGTAAAAGTACCACTGACTCCGCCAATGGTCAGAGTTGTGGTGGTATCGGTCAGTGGCACAGAAGCGGAGGTTAAGCGTACCACAACGGTTTGACCACTGGTTATGGTGCCTGCCACCGTGGTAAAAGCACCGCCATCGATGGCGTACTGTCCCCCGGCTATGGAAATGGGAGCAGTGATGTCAATTCCGGTCACCGTAATGGCATTGGACACGACCTGGGTGTTCAGTTCTATACCTGTTTGAGTGATGAAACCAAAGGCATTCGGGGTATTGTTACCGGTGGTGGCGGTGAAAGTACCACTGACTCCGCCAATGGTCAGAGTTGTGGTGGTATCGGTCAGTGGCACAGAAGCGGAGGTTAAGCGCACCGTAACAGTTTGACCGCTAGTTATAGTACCGACCACTGTGGTAAAGGCACCGCCATCTATGGCGTACTGTCCACCGGCTATGGAAATGGGAGCAGTGATGTCAATTCCGGTCACCGTAATGGCATTGGACACGACCTGGGTGTTCAGTTCAATACCTGTTTGAGTGGGAAAGCCAAAAGCATTTGGAGTGTTATCTCCCGTAGTGGCGGTAAAAGTAGCGCCCACCCCACCAATAGTTATGGTGGCAGTGGTATCGGTTAGAGTGACCGCTGCGGATGTCAAACGCACTGCAACGGTTTGACCGTTAGTTATAGTTCCGGCCACCGTGGTAAAGGCTCCACCATCAACGGAATACTGGCCACCGGCTATTGATATAGGGACTGCAACATTGATCCCGGACACTGTTATGGCATTTGAAACCACCTGAGTGTTTAACTCCACCCCGGTTTGCGAGGTAAAGCCGAACGCGTCCGGTATAGAATCGCTGACGCTGGTGGTGACACTAAATATACCGTCCACACCACCGATTGATAGGGTCGCTGTTGTAGTAGTGGAAGGTGCAGCAGAAGAAGTCAACCGGACAGTCACGCTCTGTCCATTATTCACAGTACCCATTGCTGAGGTATAAGCAGCACCTCCAATAGAATATTCGCCTCCGGTAATGCTGATACTGGTAGCAGTATTAATCCCGTTAACAGTGATAGCATTGGACACAACCGCACTGTCCAGGGGTGCGTTAGTTTGCGATGTAAAAGTGAACACATCCGGTGTTGTGTCGGCTGCCAGAGTGGACACACTAAACGTATCGGACACGCCACCAATACTCAACACGGCATTCGTGGTAGCTGACAGAGTAGCCGGAGATAACAAGCGAACTGCCACAGTCTGCCCATTACTTATATTTCCAGCGAGTGAAGTAAACGCGCCTCCGTCGATTGCATACTCCCCCCCGCTTATACTGATTGGCACCGATCGATTGATGCCTGTAACCGTGATACTTGAGGTATAGAAAGTATTTACAGTAGCGCCGGCTTGGTCGATGAAACTAAACGGGTCCGGTGTGGTATCCGGTAAGGCAGTAAAATTGATTTGGGCAACACTTTCTGAAGACGCAATTCCACTGCTGTCTTCTATGGTTAGGCTGTAACTTGGAGCCGGATCACCATCGTTATGTACAAACTGAACCTGTTGATCCAAAACTTGCTGGTGAGTAAAACTGGTTACGGCCGTACCTGGAGCACTCACCGTCTCGAACTGGCCCGAACCGACAGAAACGATATTATAAATCAATTGGGCAGCCGTATTATCCACATCGTCGGCTTCCAGATTGAGAGCCGATGCGACACTGTTTAGTACCAATGTTTGGCCTTCGTTAATAGTTAGCTGGTTAGTAGTGATACTGGGCTGGTCATTTTGAGCGGAAATATTGACTTCAATTCGAAGTAAGGCCCTGCCGCCAAAACCGTCCTGTACTTCTACATCAAATTGATCCACGCCATTGGCATCGGTGTTGACTGCATAATTCAATGTAGTGGAACTGCCATTGGCTGTAGTATTGCTGAAGCTGGGTGTACCCAGTTGAGGTTGCGGACTGGGTAATGGCGCTATTCGCCAGCTTAGATTTTGTGCCTCAGGGTCGGTCGCATTGATATTGATCGGTGTAAATGCCACAGGACTTCCATCCTCGTCCATGCTGACCGCATATACACCTTCTACCATTGTGGGACTGTTTATAGTGGGATTCTGGTTTACTCCATCTACACTAACACTGCGACTGACCCGGCTTTGTGCACCGTATTGATCGGTTACTATTAAAGTTACTTGATGCGTGCCAATGTTATTGAATACCAAGGCTCCGGGATCTTCCTGGGTACTTGGGCTCAATCCACTGCCGGTGCCAAAATTCCACAAAAAGCTAAGCCCGTTACGACCGTCTTCCGGATCGCTTGCTGTGGCTTGGAAATCCACGCTTTGGCCTTGGGAGATAGCTAAATCCTGTGCCGGACTGTCTATTTGTACCAGCGGGGGCGCATTTACCTGAACCGTAATGACGGCAGGCGTGGAATCGCTCAACCCCAAAGCATCCGAAACTGTAAATCGTACTATATGAATTCCGGGGTAATTAAATGTTTTGAGCCCTGGATCCGCTAAGTTACTGTCTGCTATCCCACTGTTATTCCCAAATCGCCAACTATAACTCAGGGGATTATGGTTGTCGGGATCCAAACCCTGCCCACTAAAATTAACACTCTCGCCTGTGTTAATTAGAACATTTTGCGTCGGCAACAGGATGGTCCCGTTAGGTTCACTATTCAACAACACATTAACGACCCGAGTCACTGTGGTGCTTAGTCCACCACTGTCGGTAACGGTAAGACTGACCGTATACCCACCTGGCGTTTGAAACCGACGTGGCCCTGGATCCGCTACCTGACTGGAGGTCAAGCCGCTGTTGCTGCCGAAATCCCATTGATATGCCAAAGCCCGACCATCCGCATCATCTTCCGCATCACTCGCAGTAGACTGAAAATTAACACTTTGACCGACAATAATACTGATATCTGCGGCCGGATTGTCAATTTGCACCAACGGTGCAGTGTTTACGACCGGTGCGACAGTAACGGTACTGACGGTATAACCAAATGCGCTGCTCGAAGGACCATTGTGAGCCCGTAACCGGTAGTAATAAGTAACCCCGTTACTGAGTCCACTGTGTCGATACGCCAACACATTACCGAGTGGGATAGATGCGGCACTGCTAAAATCAGCTACAGTATCCCAGAACAAAGTGTATGCGTTCGCGTTTTCGGAAGCACTCCAGCTCAAAGTAACAACCGTATCCCCCCCGATGGCCGCCAATCCTACCGGTACTGACGGTTCCGGCGGCATAGGCATAGCAGTAGCTTCGTTTGAAGCTGCACTTTCTACATCTTCAATGGCAGTGACGACATAGTAGTACTGTGTACCGTTGTTTAAACCTGTATGAATATAAGGACTAATTACATTTGGGATAGCAGTTCCAGCAGTGCCGGTGCCGGGGCTGTCGCTTACATAAAGGGTATAGCGAGTATTTACCGTAGCTGATGGCGCAGCTTGCCAGCTCAAAGTCACCTGTGTGTCTGCGGCTACTGCCACGAGTGCTGCGGGAGCACCTGTCTGTAATGCTTGTGGCGTTGCTCTTACAACTTGACTGGGTGCACTTTCACCACCGGCATTTACAGCGGTTACAACGTAGCGATAAACAGTGTTATTTACCAGTCCGCTGTGTAAATACGCGGGCCTAATATTGCTTATCACCTGCCCTTGAGTATAAGGATCATCGACCGCATTGTTTACCCAGTACAAATTGTAGCTTAAACCTAACTCTGTTTCCCACGCCACAATAACCTGCGTATTATCTGATGTAGCAGCCAAGCCCTGCGGTGCCGATGGTGCCGGTATTTGTGGTGATGCGCTGAGCATTACACTGGAATCACTTTCCCCGCCTAAATTAACAGCGGTCACGACATAGTAATAGGTTAAACCATTTTCCAGAGACAGATGCTGATCGCCGGGATTTAATCCCGTTAGTTTGTTCCAACTCCCAAGAGCCAACCCGGGATTAGTGCTCCAATAAATATTATAGGCATCCGCTCCTGAGACTGGATTCCATGTAAGCACTACCGCAGCGTCACTACCTTGTACCTGAAACCCATTCACCTGGCCCGGAGGATCAGGCAAAGGTACTGCCTGAATAGCTGTACTGACGGGTCCCTCTCCGCCATCATTAAGCGCGGCAACACGATAATAGTACGCCTGACCATTGGTAAGCCCCTGATGTACATAACCAGGTTGAACACCGTCGATCCAGGCACTGTTTTGCAAAGAGGTTGATGATTGTGTACTCCAATACAAACGATAGTGCGGTGGTGCACTGCCCTGTGTGGCATTGTCCCAATCCCAGCTCAGACTAACCTGATTAGCTTGAGCTTGGGCACTGAGTGATGTGGGAACACCGGATGGTGCAACAATATGAGGTATGGCACCCAACTCGGTGGAACTAAGCCCTTCCCCACCATCATTAAAAGCTTTGACCTGCACATAGTATTGAGTGTTATTGACAAGTCCGGTAATTGTAAACTGATATTGCCCCGCGCTGACTTCAACACCAACATTAGGAATTACTACTGGCTGGGTTCTTTGACCATTAGATAAGGTTTGTGACCAGTATACATTGTAATTCGTTGGCACAGCTCCTTCCGGCACCTGCCAGAACAGGGTTAATTCGCTGTCATTTTCCTGCACTTCAACATTTCTCGGTGCACCTGGTACTGCCACCTGAGGTTGAGCCCATACCTCCCGACTTAAGGCGCTCTCGCCACCGGCATTCACAGCACTAATGGTATAATAATAACGACGCCCATTGGTCAACCCGCTATGCAAGTAACTTGCAGTGTCAGTTGTGATTGTAACGGCATCAATACTAATATAATCCGTGCCGGATTGAGCGCCTGGAGAGGTACTGTAATACAAGCGGTAACTTTGTACCGCTTTCCCTGCGCCCAATGACGAATATGCACTGGTGTCAAAACGCACCAGCACCTGTGACTCTCCCGGGATAGCCTGCACTTGTACCGGGGCACTGACCGGATCCACTTGTGGGGTGACGGTCAATTGCTCGGATCGCGGACTTTCTCCACTTTGAGCGTGTGTAGAGCTGACTTGCAAATGGTACAGAGTACCATTCGCCAAACCATTAATCATATACAACGGTTCGGTCAAATTTGCGACTGCCACAACCGTACCACCATCCGGTTGATAATAAAGCGTGTAGCTTTGCGCATCCCGCACTCGGTTCCACCTAATAGCAATGTTAGCATCCCCACCCAGGGCTGTAACATTAGACGGCACTCCCGGTTCCAACACTTCAGGGATTTGACTGACCATAGGGCTCAAAGGGCTTTCACCGCTATCATTGATAGCGCTGACTCTATAATAGTAACGCTCACCATTGATCAATCCAATGTGAGTGTATGGCGGAAGAATGTTCGCGATACGATTGGATTGGGTATCTATAGTTGGTGGTATACCTGGAGTACTTTCCGTGGCCCAGTACAAATTATATCCACGTGCTCCCTGTCGTAATTGCCAGGTTAGATCCAACTGCCCGCTACCGACTGTCATTAGCAAACCGGCCGGTTCGGCCGGGACTGCACCTTCCGACGGCACAGCCTCACTGCCTGGAAGGCCGGCAGTAGCACTCATCTCGCCACTCAAAACACTGTAACCGGCTGCATTAGCGGCTCGCAAACGGTAGTAGTAAGTCTGTCCATTCGCGACCGGTGCGTGAACATAAGGGGGAGTCACTCCGGCAATTCGGTTGCTTTGAGTATCTACTCCGGAACTGAGACTCCAGAGTAAATCATAGCCGACTGCATTGCTCACTTGTCGCCAGGACAACTCAATACCATTGTCTTGCACCGTTAATCCCAGTCCAATCGGTGCGGTAGGCACCTGCGGAGCCGGTGTAACACTCGATGTGTCGCTATAAGCCTCACCACCGGAATTAACCGCTACTAACTGAAAATACACGGTCCGACCATTGCTTAATCCCGTAAGCACATAGGGAGCTTGTATGTTCTGAATTCTTTTAGGTGTCGATAAAGAACTGTTGGTATCCCATACCAAATCGTATCGTTGCGCCCTATTGACTGCGCTCCAGCGAATCGTAACCCTTTGGTCTTCGCCTTTACTCAAAATCGAACTGGGTTTAGCCGGAGGTGTGCGCTGTGGAGTTGCTTCGGCCAGGTTGGATTCCTTACTCTCCCCTTCATCGGTGGTAGCGGTGACCACATATCGGTATGTAACCCCATTATTCAGACCCAAGTGTACATAGCTGTTCTGATTCACTCGTATTGCCTGACCGGTATATTTATTAAGGTGCTGGGCTTGCTCCGTACTCCAGTAAACCGTGTATGTGTGGGCCCCTGTAACTTCCAACCAGTTCAAAGCTATCTGACCGTCTCCAGCGCCGGCTTGGAGTAATTGGGGTACATTTCTTTGCTCGGGTAAGGATTGGTCTTCGGAACAGGAAACTAAAGCTAGTAAGGAAAAACTCCACACCAGGAGTTTAGTAGCAAGTGGAACAGGCTTTTGTCTTTTCATTGCTTCTTATGACCTTCTTTTGAATCTTTGAAATCGCAGCTTTAAAATTCCCAACGATCGCCGACAACCATAGGATATTTATTCGCCAGGGTACTATTCAATTATAAAAATCCGGCACATCCTCAGGGGAGTTCCAGTAAATCCTAACCTGGCTTTAACCAAGCCAGGTTAATCTAAAAATATTTAAATTGGGTTTTATTTGCATCAACCAGAACGCCACTACTCGCTCCCTTCCGGGAACGTACTAAGAACGGATTGTTATACCAGTTGCCATAAACAGACAAATTGAAACCCTGGTTCTGAGGTGTACAACTACCACCGTGTGGAAATGCGTTAAGCACGTGAGGATAGAACCAACAACAAACCACCAATCCACAGCCAGACTATTTTTTGATACAACATCCTTCTCAGCGACGGGTAACAACAGTATTTGTTCACCACGTCTGCGACTTATAGCTACTCTAGGATTACTTACTTTAAACCCGTGAACGATTATCCGGGTAATAGTTTGCATTCACAAGCGTGAAAATTACCGTTATTCCACTCTATATAATGTACCAATATCTAACCCTGGATCTTAGTTGTTTTTAGTTATAAAGGTAACCTGAAGTTTTTTTCATTGTGGAACCCATAACACCGCGCTAATTCAAGAGAAGTAGGAATACAGCTATTCGGCCACGGTGGTCTGGTGCCGGTTGGAGAATATTGGGCATTAAGCAATAAAAATAGATCAGCGGCAGTCAGCCCCCGACAAACCGAACTTTGTCTACTTTTTATACATCATGTTTCCTGGTAAATTTGGAACAATTTTTAGTTAATGCATCCGAGCTTTATCGGAATGAGGTATGAGCCCGAAATCATCGCGTTCCGGACTGTTTTAAAAACGAGTAGAAATATATGTATAAATGTAATTTTCAGATTTCCAAAACCCTGCTTCTGTTCATGGCCATGTTCAGCCTTGGAGGCTGTGGTGGTGACACGACGGCTCCTAATGTCGGCGAGAGCAACGTTCGTTTTACCGTGCTCCAGTCACTATACCGACCGGATGCGGTGGCTGATGTGGCTGTGTCGATCTACAACACTGATAACAGGACCATAAAGTCCACCGTCACCACCGGTGCAGATGGTGTTGCAGATTTCGGGCTTCAACCCGGCAACCAAGTCAGCGTCACCTTAGCCTATGTCAAACAAAGCGGCCAGAATGTGGTACGTACCCTGCTGGACATTGACTCAGGGGATTATACCTTCTACCTGGATGATAGCCGCATGCCCTGCTCCAACAAGAACATTACGATCAACCTGACCAACGTTAATGTGACTGATGTGGAAGTGGGTAAGAATGTTTCCGTAACCTTTGGCAACCAATTTGGCGACTCCTTGAATACATTCACACCCGGCACCGGCCAGACTTTCAGCAAGACTCGCAATTTCTGCCTGGACACCAACAACCTTGACCAGACCCTGGTTGTCTTTCACACCACCAGCAATGAAAACGGCTTTTATACGCCGGATGAATTCCTGACTATGACCGTGGACCTTACTGCCGCCGCGCCCACAATCAACGCAGATTTCAGTGCGCTGGTCAACTACACCAATATCAGCAGCCTGCTTTCCACACCTGCAAGTTTGAAGGTGGAATTGGAGTTTTACACCCCGGACCTTCATCATTTCATCAATGGCTACGGAACGTCCGGCGCGCTGGTGATGGGGCAGGATCTTAGCACTCTCGCCGACCGTTACATTGTGGAAGTAAGCGATCAGCTGGTGAATACCGGTGATAATATGGTAACCGAGTATACCCGCTATGGCTACGATGCCTTTCCCGGGGCCGATATCGCCATAGATAGGTTTCCTGGGGCTATCAGTTCAGTAAGCTATAACGAGGGAAGCAGCGTCCTTTCCTACCAGGGCACCGGGGCCGTCAATGCGGATTATGTTGAATTCGTGATTTCCGATTATGAATACAACGGCCTGATCGCAACCACTTGGGAGAAAGACTCGTGGACCATTACGGCACCGACCTCCTATACACAGTTGCCGTTGATGGAGCTGCCACCGTTGGCTGCTAACTGGTTCGATTATACCAACCTGTTCAACTGGAACTTACGCAGGAACATCGACTACGGGGTGCGTTTGGTAGACTTGGACGGCGTCACGGATTACAACTCAGCGATCAACACGCGCATGCGGGTTATTGACGGTGCCCGTGAAAACAGCAAGGTCCGTTGGGTGGAAAACATGATGTACGCCAACGACCCCGCCGGAGGCGTGTAAGCGTAACCATCAGCCGGGGTAGCAAAGCTACCCCGGCTTTTTTTTGCTTTATCTCACCATATATTTTTGAATAATAAAGGTATTTTTCCTGCACCTGCTCTGCTCTTTTTAAAACCGGGAATTTTGCATATAGTAGTCAGTATGTTCCGGAGGCAGGCCCCATGAAAGCACTGGTAAAAAGACATGCCCGCGAGGGGTTGTGGCTGGAAGACGTCCCTCTCCCCGATGTAGGCAATAATGATGTTCTGATCAAAGTCCGGAAAACCGCCATCTGCGGCACCGATATCCACATTTACAATTGGGACGCTTGGGCGCAAAAGACCATACGGGTTCCCATGACCATTGGTCACGAGTTTGCCGGAGTCATTACCGAACTGGGCTCTAATGTCACCGGTCTCAACGTGGGTGATATTGTTTCCGGTGAAGGCCATATCGTCTGCGAACGTTGTCGCAACTGCCTGGCAGGGCGACGCCACCTGTGCCCCCACACTGTCGGTATTGGCGTTAACCGCACCGGCTGTTTCGCCGAGTATCTGTCCATTCCCTCGCGCAACGTATTTCGACCCAGTCGCCCCGTTTCCACGGAAGTGCTGGCTTGTTTTGACCCCTATGGCAACGCTGTGCACACTGCGCTTTCGTTCAATATGGTAGGTGAGGATGTGCTGATCACCGGTGCGGGTCCCATTGGCATTATGTCCGCCATGGTGGCGCACCACTGTGGCGCCCGCAATATTGTCATTACCGATCTTAACGACTACCGGCTCAAGCTGGCAAAAGACATCGTACCCAGAGTCATTCCCATCAATGTCAACCGGGATACCATCAGCGATGAGTTCATGCACAGCCTGGGTATCTTCGAGGGTTTTGATGTATGTCTGGAGATGTCCGGATCGTCAACGGCCTTTCGCGACGCCCTGGACAAAATGATCAACGGCGGTCATATTGCCATGCTGGGCATCATGCCTGATGGTACCGGCATTGACTGGACCAAGGTAGTATTCAAAGGTCTGTTCATTAAAGGCATTTACGGCCGTGAGATTTTCGAGACCTGGTATAAGGGACTGATGATGGTTCAAACCGGCCTGCCCTTGGAAAAAATCATCACCCACCGGTTTAACTATAAGGATTTCCAGCAGGGCTTTGACGTCATGCGCTCCGGTCAGTCCGGCAAGGTCATTCTCAACTGGGAGGAATAATGAGCTATAAAAGTGTGAAAGCCGGTCTTGTCGAAGAACTTGATCAAATCCGCGCTGCCGGGCTATGGAAAACTGAGCGTATTATTGCCTCGCAGCAACAGAACGACATCACGCTCGCCGACGGCAGCGAAGTGATTAACATGTGCGCCAATAACTACCTGGGGTTAGCCAACCACCCACAGGTGATTCAGGCCGCCCGCGACAGTTATGAACAATGGGGTTTCGGGCTGGCATCGGTGCGATTTATCTGCGGCACCCAGTCCATCCACAAGACTCTGGAACAGAAGATGAGCGAATTTCTCGGTATGGAAGCCACCATACTCTATGCCGCCTGTTTCGATGCCAATGCCGGACTGTTCGAGACCATTCTCGGCAAGGAAGACGCGGTCATTTCCGATGAGCTGAATCACGCCTCCATTATAGACGGTGTGCGCCTATGCAAAGCGGAAAGGTTTCGCTATCGTAATAACGACATGGCCGACCTTGAAGACAAGCTGCGTCAGGCCAAGCAAAGCGGTGCCCGACGCATACTCATCACAACCGATGGTGTTTTTTCCATGGACGGCACCGTTGCTCAACTGGACCACATCTGTGATCTCGCAGACAAGTATGATGCCATGGTACACCACGACGACTGTCACGCAGTGGGTTTCATGGGTAAAACCGGTCGCGGTGTACATGAACATTACGGGGTGATGGATCGGGTGGATATCATTAGCGGCACCTTCGGCAAGGCCCTCGGTGGCGGTTCCGGTGGTTATACCGCCGCACGCAATGAAATTGTTGACCTGCTGCGCCAGCGCTCCCGGCCTTATCTGTTTTCCAATACCGTAGCGCCGTCCATCTGCGCCGCTTCCCTAAAGGTACTGGAGATGCTGTCCTCCTCCACGGAATTGCGGGATCGACTGGCGGATAATACGCGCTATTTTCGCCAGGGCATGCGCATGGCGGGATTTGATATTCCCAAGGGGGAACATCCGATCGTGCCGGTGATGCTGGGAGATGCGAAGCTGGCGCAAACGATGTCGCAGAAGCTGCTGGAGCGAGGAGTTTATGCCATTGGCTTTTTCTACCCGGTGGTGCCTCAGGGCAAGGCACGGATACGAACCCAGATTTCCGCAGCCCATACCCGGGAGGACCTGGACCGGGCTATTGAGGCATTTTCCTTGACATACAGGGAGCTGCAGGAACAGGCCTAAAACCACAAGCCTCTATCTTGTGTTGTGCGAAATTAGAACGAGCTGTCACCCAATACATTAACGATTTCGCGTTTTAAAGTCTCCGGTGCTACCGGCTTGTATAACACATTGACATCATAGCGGGAAAAAGCAATTATCTTCGATACTGCGGTATCTCCAGTCATCATTACGGCTGGGATTTTTCTTTGGCAAATTTGATGCACTCTACCTAAAATCTCCAAGCCGTTTTCCCCGGGCAATTGGTAATCAACTAACATCAAATCCGGTGATGTATATTCTGCGGACTCAAGATACTCAACCGCCTTCGCCCCACTGTCAAAGCTGACGACTGTGGCGCCCCATCCTTGAAGTAAATATTGCAGTGCAAACAAAACCGTCTTGTTGTCATCAATGACCATAACCTTCTTGCCGCCGAGATCCATGAAATTATCGTTTTCCTGATCCACAACCAAAGGTTCGTTACCCCCGGCCAAGGGAAAATCAATATAGAAAATGGAGCCCATAGAGGCCTGGGACCGGAAACCCAACTTGACATCCAATAGTTTAACCAGGCGCTGTACAATCGCCAGCCCCAATCCCATACCGGTAGGATTATCGCTGTCGGAACCGGCTATCCGTTCATAAGGGCGAAATATTTTATCGTGATAATCTTTTGCAATTCCGCGACCCGAGTCCCTCACCTCAATACGAACACTACCAATTCTTCGCCGGCTAGCCAGAAGCACAGTCCCATTTTTGGTGTATTGTATGGAATTCGCTATAAGGTTACGTAGAATTCGCTCTAAAAATGCCCGATCGGTCGTTACTTCTGCCGATACGGTCCTCAACACCAACCTATTACCACGTTCGGCTGCTGCGGACTCTTGTTCTAAAAATAACTGCTCCATTAAAGGTTGGATATCAAACCGTGTCACTTGCGGCACCATTGCCCCGGCGTCCAACCTGGAGATATCCAACACAGTGTCAAGCAGACCACGCATGGCATCCATTGAAGACGACATGGTGTCCAAAATCTGTTGGCCCTGGGGGGAAGGAGCATGTTTTCGAAGCGAAGTCGCCAGCAATCCATAAGCGTGCAGAGGTTGGCGCAAATCATGGCTTGCTGCCGCGAAAAACTGAGTTTGGGCTTGTTTGGCATTCTCAGCCAGTTCTTTTTGTTCGGCTAGTTGAAAACGCAGATACAAAGCCTCTATAAATGCGTCATACAGAAATCGATTAAACCATAATAATATAATCAAATAGAATGCTACACAGGCGGAAACTTCCAGGTACTGCGGTTGTTCAGCAATGGCAAACTTGATAATAAAAGGAACCAGCTCCGGTATGACCTGCGCATAAAAAGCCGGGCGGTAAGAAACATAAATAATAGCTCCTATCGAAGCGACGCCAACCGCAAAAGTCAGCAAAGCCATTTCGTGAAATACCGCTCCGGGTGAATCAAGGAAATATGCTGTCGAACCCCAGATTACGCCTCCCGCCGCACAAATCACCAATGATGCCGTACTATGCACCCGGCCGCTGTTATAATGCTTCTCAATAAAAACGACTGCAGGGATACAAACCCCATAGTAAATCAAGTTTAAACTGAACCAAATTAACGCTTTAGTATGCTCGACAACATCCCACATTAAAAAGGTCAGCATGGAACCCGCTATGACTCCCACCAACGGCAGGCCTTTGAACTGGACAAACAACTGCGAAATTTGCGCCCTAAATACTTGGTCTTTTATGTTTTTATCAATTGCCATTGAATTTAATGCTCGGCGTTCTACAGATTTTGGTGCTTAATTCAGGTATCGTCCTAACGCGTATTTGCTAAAACAGCGGAATTCCAATTCAATTGTAAGCTTTGGTAATATAACAATTATTTTACCCTCAACAAGAAAAGGTGAATATTGCCAAAACCGGGAATACTCGCTGCACCAAGGAAAATTACGATTGACTTATACAGGCGGATCAATATTAAATCAAATAGTATATAATTTTACGAAATACAAAATTAATATAACATGGTCGCGACCAATAGATTAGTCGCACATATTTCAATTGGTTAATGCGTTAAATAATCAAAACATGAATAAGCGGTTGTCTACACATTCTCTTGAAAAATCAACAATGAAAATACTTGTAGTAGAAGACCATCAGTTGGTTCGTGATGGTTTGAAGCATATATTTGCGGATACATTTGAGGATTATATTTACCTGGAAGCAAATAATGCCGTTAATGCCCGCCGCCTGGCAGAGGAAAATCCGGATATCAATCTGGTCATCTTAGACCTAAAAGTACCGGGGGCCAACGGCTTTGATTTGCTTGGTCAATTAAACAATCTCCTGGAGAACTCCCCCATAATTGTATTGAGCGCGGAAGAAAGCACAACCTTGATTTATGGAGCCATCAGTCGCGGTGCAAGCGGTTATGTCCCAAAATCCTTTTCGCATGAACAACTCTGTAACGCTATTTCGGTCGTCCTAAAAGGCGGTGTGTTTGTCCCGGATGCTGCGAAATCAGCAATACAATACAATCTTCAAGCCGAGCAACTGGTAGAGAACCTCACTTCGCGTCAACTGGAAATCGTGGGTCTACTGGCTCAAGGTAAAACCAACAAAGAAATCGCTGCTCTGTTACATTTATCTGCCGCTACCATACGCTCGTATCTGACCATCATTTTTCGACAAATGAAAGTCTCCAACCGCACCGAAGCTGTATACATCGCACGACAACTTGGGTTAGTAAACGATTAATCCCATCGCCACCCCCATCGTGACTGTAAAATCGAATTAGAACCAAAACCGAGCTTTATCGGCTAAACAAAAATCCCCGAACCCGATATCATCCTTTAATGCTGAGGCCTTTAGGCCTTATGTGTTGACAGGCCAAAAGCGGATCATAAATCCGAATGTGAATTTTCACATTTTTTACATCCCCTATTGACCATTAACCTTAAACGGTAGTTATTAACAATCGTACACATTAGCTTACAACAAAGAGAGTCTCTGGAGGGAGCAATGGTTTTGTCTGCGGTTATTACCTTAAAAAACGATGGCGCGGTATATCTTCTGGACAGTCTAACACCGGACGAATACTTGACCCGGCAAAACATAGCCTGTACTAAAATTGGACATACAGCATTTAAGATGGCAACCAAGTCATTTAGCACAGACTTGATTATGGATGTATTCGATTTGTCCAACGGAATCAGTGTAGGACGAATCAAATATCTAAACACACTGTATCATATGGTGTGGGCCGATATAAAAGGCAACGGTTTGAAAGTAGCGCACGAGTTTGGCAATTTTATTAAACAAAAATCTCACAGCCCCCATCCCGCATTGGAAGTAATATCCCAAAATTTCCATAGACATACCCACGATTTGGGTAGAGCCGGCTATAATGTAGTCACTGTCAGCGATCTCGCAAATAGAGTATATATTGGGGAGGACTTCGACGACTAACACGTCAAACCAGAGTAAAACCGGGACAAAACCTGAATCTTAAGTCAAATCTTAAACCAGGGTCAGAACTGCTTCGACCCCGGTTTAATTATTATTCAGTACATTATGGTCCGAAATGTTTAATAGACGATACCTGACCTGGGAGACCCTGTTTTTTGTGAAGTTTATAGCAACCAGCCGGTTTAACTTGAGATTCTCCATTTTTTCCTATTTTCGGCAGCTCTACTACCGAAACACTGGAATTATTTGGAAACATCACCTCACCCCAATCATCGCCTCTGTCACAGCTTGACTTGTCATAAAGCTCCAACTTCCATCCCGGAAATGCATACAATTTCAGACTTTTCATTTTGTCTTGGTTAACTAATACGAGACATTTACCGTGCTCACTGGGATTAAGGTAACGAGTGTGTTTCCTACCCGTATAATTTTTACCCTCCCACCATACTAATGTACCGCGTTTTTCATCTTTATAAATTCTTATAGCAGATACTTTTCCTAACAGTCCGTTTTTCCGATGTAATTTATAACAACCGGCCGGAGTTACTTGCGTAACACCAAGTTTTCCAATTTTAGGAACACATACCACTTTAACATTTTGGTCATTGGGAAAAGTGACTTCTGCCCAATCATCACTGGTTTTACAACCGGAATCATCAAATATTTTTAATCTCCACCCGGGGGAAGCGTGAAACTTAAGACTCTTCATTCTATCGTTATGAACAAGCCTATGGCATACATCCAAGGCAAAGTTGGATAAATATTTAACATGTCTGGCGCCTTTGTAATCTTTTTCCTCCCACCATTCTAAAAACGGCCGTACTGGCAAGCCGGATATTTTTTTGAAACCATCAATTGCATACATTGATTCATCTATCCCACACTCACCGTAACCAATCCAGAAGTAGCCGCTTTCTCCGAATCCGGTACCCCAACTATTTTTACATAACCAGGCCTTCCTTGTGTCGCAGTAGCCAATACACAAAACTGCATGACCACCTGCACGATCGCCATCCACATAACGATACACACCACTTGAATAATCGAAAAAATCATCGTAAACATCAAATCGAGTAACTAGTGGCCCTCTTTCAGAAAGCCACGCCTTCATTAGATATACTGAGTTAATAGACTGATACTTGAATATTTGCGTTACCTGATCACGCCAGTTGTTACACACAGAACATGACTGGTCCTTTGCTTGATAGGAATAACACTCTTCTGAAGGTACTCCGTTTTTCTTGGCCACGTCCAATGCATTATCCACGTACCATCCTTGATCACACTTTCTCCCAGCGGCACAAAAATGTAAATATGCCTCTGACAAATCCAACGGAATAGACGTCGTATCGTTAACCGCCAAATCATTATGTATACGTGCATTTGCTTCCAAACCTGCTGCTGTTGCATGTGACACACATGATCCACACTGTCCTTGATCTCTAATAGGATCAATAAAATTTCGTCCGTGAACGTTTCTCCAATCGAACGTTTGAGGAGCGCCTGATGTCTTTTGTTTGTATACCGCCGGATTGTCGCTCATCAATTTAAGGTGTGCCGCTAATGCTGATTTAGCTTTAACGGCCCTCTCCTTAAAACTGGTTTCCTTTGGAGAAGCAATACACCCCAACATGGCGATTTTCTTGTCTTTGGTGAAATCTGTAAAAGGAGTCTTTTTGGCAACCCAACCAATGTTTTTCGCGAGCCGGATTCGTTTTTGAAGAATTTGCGCTTTAGTTGGCATATCATTCTCCTTGTTTGATTATGGAACCAAGCGATATGTCACTATTTTGGTAGCAGCGGATATTGGTTCCCATTTCCGTTTTAGAGCAAAGCTCATGTTTGTATCAACCAAGCTAATAAGTTTGTATCGGAATTTTCTTGTTCCAGAGCCTCCTGTATCGTCTGTGGCAGCATGGTATTCTTTTCCGATAAATTGGATTTGTTTGGGCAATATAGATATAAGCCCCCAAACATAACCTGTAGAAGAAGTTTCAACGAAACTAAACTCCAATACGGATACACCTTGAATATGGATTTCGTTACCTTGATCATCTTCTGACAACGACAATATTTTTTTATCCACTATATTATATTTAGTCCACTTATAGATATAAACAATTGATCTCGATCAAAATTCAGTGTCGCCTGCCGCTGCGCTTATCCCAATCCTAAGTGACCCCACATCCTAAAGCGGAAGCCAACAAAATAGCGAAACATTAATAGATTTCCAGTAATGAAATTTTATAAGAGTATTCATCATCGACTCCGCTCGATATGGGATCTACATCAATAAAAGTCGGATACCCCAAGTCGGAGTCATATTCGACTGTTAAATTGTCGACGCCATTGGTAATCGCAGAATCAATCTCTGAAAATAACTCATCTATGGTTTTATAGAAAGAATAAAGCGAAAGAGCTATCTGCGTGGGGTCTTCACCCAGGTTAGTATTGGGCTCTACATGGATTAGTACAGAATCGGATACCATTATAATAACGTTGTGAGTAATGGGACAGAAACAACCAACATTTTCGGCTATGTGGTAATTACGTATTCTCTGTCCATTCCATTTAGCCTTGTTTTCCTCCATTATTGATCGAGCGATTGCAGGATCGTAAGTTTTCTTGTCAAATCCACACCCCGACAAAATGACAGATAGTAACACCACAAATAGTAACTTGCTCATTTTTCGCTCAACATAAAACCAGAATCACTTGAACCATCCGAAGTGAGTTTTGAACAACAGCCAAACAAATTATAGCACGCGTCATTTTCTCATTTATTCATAACTGACCGATAATCGGTTTGGACTTTCCACATCCCACTGAAAAAAATAGACAAATGTCGACTGTACAAGAGTATTTTCGCACCACACAATGTATGTTTGCACAGGTCCTGATGTTACCGTGGAATGACCACCGGACAACTTCTACCCAATCTAAACAAGGTTTAGCGTATGAAAAACCTGCTGCTGTTGTTTTTGTTGCTCACCCTAAGCGCTTGCGGTGGATCTGAGAATTCCGCGCAACAACAAACTCCCCAGGATGAACAAGCACCCGTTTTCAATGGTATAAGCATCGCCACAACCCAAAACGCATCAAGCATTAAGCTGGAATGGTCAGCCGCCCAGGATGACAGAACCGATTCTGCCAATCTGGTTTACTTAATCTATGTCGCCGAAACAGCTTCCAGTCAGGATTTCTCCCGCGCCAGTCATCAAAGCCTGGCAGGCGCTTTAACTTACACAGTGGATGGGCTGGAAGCCGATAGAACCTATTACTTCGTAGTAAGAGCACGCGATACAGCAGGAAATACAGACGCCAATACCGTTGAGGCTTCCGCCACCACCCTGTCACCGCCTGCCGATACTGTCCCCCCCACTTTCAGCGGGATTAGTTCCGCAAACAGCACTTTGGCCGGCATCGAGCTACGTTGGGCCGCTGCCAACGACAATCAATCAGCTTCGCAGGCTATACGCTATGCAATTTACATCGCACAGGCATCCGGTACACACGATTTCTCAAACCCGGATGTTACCGCTCTGGCGGGTTCTGTTTCTTACACGCTTACAGGTTTAGCACCCGGCAATACATACTATTTCGTTGTCAGAGCGATGGACGAAGCAGGCAACCTGGATACCAATACTGTTGAAGCGCAAGTCAACATTCCACAGGCACCCGACACCCGGCCTCCCGTTTTTGCAGGTATTGTTTCCGCCTCCGGTTCGGTTGACGGAATTTTATTGCGCTGGAACGCCGCCTCCGACAATGAATCCCCATCTGTCAGCATTGCATATGATATTTATGTATCCACATCATCCGGGGCTCAGAACTACTCCAACCCCAATTATTCCAGTGTGGCAGGCTCTACCAGCTATCAGGTGACAGACTTACCGGTTGGTCAAATCTTCTATTTTGTCGTCCGCGCCCGTGATGGCACGGGTAATAGAGACAACAATTCGGTTGAACGTTCGGCCAAAATACCCGATGTAACTGCACCACAATTTGCCGGACTCCAATCCGCAACACCAACGGGAATCCATAGCATCGATTTAGAGTGGCGGACTGCCAGTGATAATGTTAGTGCCGGTGCTGACTTGGTTTACGATGTATACATTGCGACGACTTCGCGGACACAAAATTTCAGCACCGCTTCCTACACAAGTACACCCGGTGCTACGAGTTTACGTATTGATGGCTTAAATGAAGCTACCCGCTACTATTTTGTGGTCCGAGCCCGAGACGAAAGCGGAAACCGGGATAGCAATACAGTGGAAGTTACTACCACCACCCTTGATGCAACTCCTCCGGTTTTTCAAGGAATAACTGACGCCTTCTCCATAGGTAGAAATAGTATTGAATTGAGTTGGCGACCGGCGTTGGATAACAACGATGGACAACAGGTCCTCTATGATATTTACATGTCTACCAACAGCGGCGGGCAGGACTTTACTACACCTTCTTACACTACTGAGGTGGGCATTACATTCTTTTTTGTTACCGGGTTAAACCATTCTACGACTTACTATTTTGTTGTTCGGGCTCGAGACAACTCCGGTAACCGGGAAAACAATACCGTAGAGCATTCCGTTACCACCGAAGACGGTACTGCCCCGTTGTTTTCAGGATTAGCCCGAGCAACAGTCGTATCCTCGTCACAAATAGATCTTTCGTGGAACCCGGCAAGCGATAATGTTTCATCCGCCGGCCAGATCATTTATGAAATTTATATGTCGGTGGGATCGGAACCCATAAATTATAATAGTCAGAGCACAGCCACTTCTCCGGGCATGCAAACTTTTTCTGTAAATGGATTGATACAAAACACGCAATATAATTTTAGCGTGCGAGCGCGCGATGACGCCGGTAATTTGGATTCCAATACAATACAACTCAGTGCCACCACACTTGATGCTACACCACCTGTTTTCACCGGACTGCAAGGTACAACTGTTATAAATGGCAGCACGGTGGAATTGAATTGGATTGCTGCTGTTGATAACCTCAGTGAGTCGGTAAATCTGGTTTATGACATTTTCCTTGCCGCTACCTCTGGTGAACAGGATTTCTCAACGCCGGACTTCACCACTGCCCCCGGTGTGACAACGTTTCAAGCCACTGGCTTGAATGACAGCAGAACATACTTTTTCGTAGTCCGGGCCAGGGATGAGGCAGGAAATCGCGATCTCAATACCGTTGAGCTCAGCGTCACCACACCCGATGAAACCTCGCCGATTTTTTCCGGCGTAAGCAGAGTTATTGCAAGAAGCTCAAGAGAAATATACCTGACCTGGTCCGCGGCAAGCGACAACGTATCCGCCGGCAATACCATAGTATACAATATTTATATGTCTACCGTTTCCGGAGGTCAGGATTTCAGTACTCCAAACTATTCCGTTACCACACTCGATAAACTTATAACCGGGTTAGACGACTATACAAATTACTATTTTGTAGTACGTGCAAAAGACCAAGCCGGTAATTTAGACGGTAATCTCAACGAAAGAAGCACAAGAACCCCAGACGGCACCGCCCCTACTTTTGCAGGACTGGCGTCCGCCACCGCAGTTAGCGCCAGTGAAATACTCCTTAGCTGGGAACCTGCCAGTGACAATGTCACTACTTCCGAAAACATAATTTATGAAATCTACCATTCTTCAATCCATTTGAGCATCCCCGACTACACAAGCCCCAGAGGAGCGACTAGTTTTCTGGTTAGTGGTCTTTCTGACTTTAGAACTTATTATTTCGTCGTTCGTGCCCGAGACGAGCATGGGTTGAATGATGGTAATAGTATTAGCATGGGTGCCACCACCATAGACGGAACCTCACCTCAGTTCAGCGGTTTAAATTCAGTTTACACTGTCTCCAACAGTGAATTGAGATTAAACTGGAGCGATGCCATCGACAACGGCACCAATGCGGCAAACATGGTATATGACATCTATGCGTCCACAACCTCCGGTGGACAGGACTTTACCACCCCCAACTACAGCGTGACGGGCGCCACCAGTTATATCATAGGAGGTTTACAGGAAAGTGGTCGATACTTTTATGTAGTACGCGCACGTGACCTGGAAGGCAACCAAGACACAAATACAGTAGAATTACGTGGTATTCCTGAGATTACACCACCGAGTTTTAGCGGTTTGAGCACAATCAGCAGCAGCGGCACACAAATTCAGTTAAGTTGGCCCGCGGCCAACGATAACAGCAGTCTCTCGGGTAATATTCGTTATCATATTTATGTCTCGGAGACCGCCGGAACCCAGAACTTTAACGAACCACCGCACTATATTACCCATCCGGGCGTTACTCATTACACCCTATACAATATGGCAGGAGGACGTACATACTATGTAACAGTCAGGGCTCGTGACGAAGCGAGAAACGTAGACACCAATCAGGTGGAATTGTCAGCCAGTATTCCCATCACATATGGCCGCTATGTAGTTACCTCCAATCCCGGAACTAAAATTCTTTCCAGTTATTGGCTGGATAACGATTCCGGGCGTTTGAAGTTAATAGACCAGTTTCAGATGGACAATACCCCTATCGGATTGGCCATACACCCTAACGGACAGTATGCCTATGTTGCCATTAGCGAAGGTGGTAAATTCCGATATGATCTGAGCAATGGGCGTCTGGACGAAGTTTATCGTGGATTTTCGTTTAACCCCACAACCGGAATAGCCATGCACCCCTCCGGCCGTTTTATTTATTCCGTAAGCAGTAGAGGTTCCAGCAATAACGTCGTAAGCGGGGCCTCCATCGATCCGGTCAGCGGTAGCACCTCAGGAATCAATTCAGTAACGGTAGGCAACTTTGCCCGTCATGCCGCCATGCACCCATCCGGAAAATATCTGTACTCCATCAATCGTGAAATTGATACTCGTCTTCCTACCATTTCTCAATTTTCTATTGACCAAACCACGGGAGCATTAACACCCATGGTTCCCGGTGTAGTACCGGCTATTGCTACAGGAAAACCGACGGTAGACCCATCGGGGCGATGGTTGTTTATTCAATATTCTTCTGAATATTATTCGATCGGCCCGGATGGCTCCCTGGAACCTGCGCCTCAACCTCTACCGGGTCGTTTCTATGGTGTTAATAAGGGTCCATCAGGTAAATATGTCTATATTGCCTTGTCTGAACCGGAAGTCGCAGATACCACAACCGGACAATACAGCATCGACGAAGAAGGTAATATAAGAAAGCTTATGTCCATCGAGGCTTTTGGAAGCAGTGGTATTGTAGTCGACCCGTTGGGCAGCTACATGTATGGATTCAGTGTCATGGTACACCAAATGCTGGTAAATGCGGATGGCAGCCTGTCGCAAAACGCTCCCCATGTTATACGTTACGATGAATCCTCAGGCGCGTCCGGTTGGAGTAGTGATATGGACATGGGAATTGGTAATGTTCCGGCCGCACCCGTTGGCGGTATTGCATTTGTCGCCAATCAAGGCTCCGGTGATATCTCACAGTTCATTTTCGGTGCCGATGGAATGCTGCAACCCAATACTCCGGCAACTGTATCATTGGGACCAAATAATCCCAGTCCGAAAATAATTGCCCTGAATCATACCGGTAAACGCGCCTACATCAACCGGCATTCCGGTTCCGTTGAGCTTTTCGATATAGACCTTACGGGTAATTTAATTCTCAGAAATCAAGGTGCCATTTCGGTTGGGGGCGGTCCCAGAGCCATCGCCACAAATAATGCCGGTGACTATCTTTTTGCTGCCAATATGCAAAATGGTTATGTAGTCACCTTTAATGAAGACCCCGTAGATGGTTTAGTACGCATTCCTATCGCCATCACCAACACCGGTAGTGGGCCATATGACTCGGTTATGCATCCTACCGGCCAATATTATTACGTGACTAATCAATTTAGCGCCAACTTAAATCAGTACACAGTCGACCGAACTCACAATTTTGTCATTCCTGTCCTGGAGCCTATGAGACCTGCAACGGTAGCGACAGGGTCATACCCCTTATCCATTGCCATCCATCCTTCCGGGAATTACGCATATGTCAGCAACCGGCGCAGTGATAATGTGTCGCAATTTAATGTTACCCCTACCGGTTCACTGGTACCTATGTCGATTGCTACTGTAACTACCGAATTGGACCCAAATGCGATAGCAGTTCACCCAACAGGCCATTACGCTTACGTCGTCAACGAAACCAGCAATACAGTATCGCAATACAATGTACAAGCAGACGGTAGCCTTACACCCATGACAACCGCCACAGTGCCCACGGGAATAAATCCCACCCACATACATGCGGAAGCTTCCGGGAATTATATTTATGTTACCAACAAAACCAGCAACACGGTATCGCAATACACCGTAGGGATCGATGGCGGCCTTAATCCCATGAGCACTCCCAGCGTGAGGACAGGCACACAACCGGTGTATTTTAATAGCTTCGTCACCTACCAATAACAATAACAGCGCATCGTCTAGCGGGCATGATCCGATTCAAAGTAAAAACTAGAAACGCCATCCCATGCTAAACTCAGCGTTGGGTACTATACCGCTGATAAAACCCGTATCGATGGTTAACGCATCAACGCCATAGGTGCCCACCACCGTTTCCGGCATGGAAAAATACGACGCCCCCAAACCGAACATCATATTAAAAGAATCCCACATAGCCTGATAAGAAAATAGAGCCGTATACACACGCACACTAGTACTGGTGGAAAATTCCACCGGCACTCCGCTAACCGTACCCGGCCTGGTAATATCCACAGTGCCGTAACCGGCCGACAAACTGCCTACCCATCCGCCTTCCAATGCATTTTTCAAATAATAGTTAACGCGAACACCCCACATGCTACTGTCTATGGTTGTATCCGAATACTCAAAATCAAAACGGTTATACATGGGTCCCAACGCCCAATTCTGATTGACGGCATAATCCAGTTCCACGTTATAAATACCAAATAAATCGCTCAAGGGTGAGGTACGTACATTCCAGTCACCGGACTGTGCAGATACCGTCGCCGGCGTGAGAAGGGGATAGTTAGCCACTGAGTAAATGCGATGGTTTCCTGCCCCTTTTTTGTTTAGTAAAACTACTATTCTAGTACTTAAGTCTTAGTTATTTTCCAATAGTTTCGGAATTCGAGTCAATTGTTGACACGCTCGGTAACTTGAAAATAGTTGAGCGCTTGATTGGGCCGGAAAACGCGTTTATTCTTTCAGTGAAAATGAGTAATTCAGATTTATACTTTTTCACTGGATTCACTTAACCATTGTTAACAGGAATAGGCCTTTCCCCCGGCTTCCGATGCAGACATGGGTTTACCAAGAAACTGGGAACAGTGCACAGTTTCTAACGAATTCCTTCGCCTTGCAAAAGTATGTGCCGCGATGAGCCGATACAGATATCAACACAAACATCGGACTTTGCAAATGAGACACATTCCACTGTTTTTCTTTCTTTTTTTCTGTACCAGCGTCAATGCGACGAGTTGGGATGAACCCTGGCAAGAAGAGGTCATTGCCCGCTCACAGACACTGGCCCTGTATAAGGTACAAAAAAGCGGTGAACAGTTGCAGCTTCGCCTGATAAAACATCTGATTGGTACTAAAACTCAGGAAACCATTGAAATCAGCGGGTACGATACGGGTTATAGCAGCATCAGCGGTGATCATGCCCATGCAAAATTTCCGCATATCCAGGGCCGTCAATATTATATGTATCTGCGCCAGGATAAGGGACAATTTTTTCTATCCAGCCCCACTGCGGGAAGCGATTTTCTCCGGGACAACGGCGAAGTCGCCGGTACTTTCCGAATCAGCATGCATCAGACCAGCCTGAAGGCCCGCACATATGAGCGCGCCCAAATCTGCTTATTCAAGGCGCTGCATGAAGGGGTATGTCCGGATGGGGAGATCAAATCCCTGATTCTGGAACCACTGACCCACGCGCCTGCACCGCTGGGACAAAGCAACACCCCGGAGCAATTCAGAATGTTTTTTCGCCAGCATATAGCTCTGGAGTCCGCGTATATTTTGCGATATTCCCTATCCATGAAGGTATTGGAGCCGTTCTTATCGGCAAAGGCATTTCATACCCAGGTTAGTGCAGTCAGAGCGTTGTCTGTTAGCAAAACGCAGAATCGTGACCTGAAGTTGTGCGACATTATCGAGTCAGGACAAGGCGATGGCATGGCCCGGGTAATGGCCGTCATGATGCTGGCGACACAGAAGACGGACCGCGCCACCGCCAGGCTCCGTGAATACGAACCTAAGGCCCCTGAGAAAGAGACCCACCTGGGCATCGGCATCATGGACCCTCGTATCGGAACATTCTTTCCTAGATCGGTTCGGGACGCCATCAAATGGTATTTGACCCCTGTGTCGAAACGCTAGGTTAAAAAAGTGTCCGATTTAATTTAGGCCGGTTGTAATATTCCGAACAAAGTACCGCCAGGATCAACACAATAGGCAAAGGTACCAACGCCCGGTATTTCCATCGGTTCAGTTACTTTGTTACCGCCGTTGCTGGTCACTGTGGCAAATGTCTCGTCAAGAGAACTTACTTCAATCGTGTTTACAACCGGTTGCTGAACATTGTTACGGCCCATAATAGCGCCATTAATGCCTTTGTCAGCATCATTTCCGGTGGATACGAGCCAATAATCTACCGGCCCCTCCCATTTGCTGATTTGCCATCCAAATACCTGGCTATAAAAACCGGCTAGTTTTTCCGGATCTTCAGCAGTAAGTTCAAAATGTGTTGGTCTATTCATGCATCCTCCCAGTCGTTATTTATTGTGTTTGCATACTTTTATTGTTACTCGGTATCATTATGGTAAATTCGGAAAACTCAACCCCGGCGGTAAAGGATGGCCCACCCCATAACGCTCACCTTGCTCTACATAGCGGCGCAACCGGGTGGCTAAAAGATCCTTCCAGCCAAATTG
This sequence comes from Gammaproteobacteria bacterium, assembly GCA_029882975.1. Classification (NCBI taxonomy): domain Bacteria; kingdom Pseudomonadati; phylum Pseudomonadota; class Gammaproteobacteria; species Gammaproteobacteria bacterium. Next base: position 26,242 of record JAOUJW010000038.1, on the reverse strand, counting down.
GTACATCTCTCGAACTTGTTGATCAACGTCGCCAATGATGTGGTGAGAAAATTTAATTGTTGTGGCACCGTCCGCTTCCTCCAATTCAAACCGAGCAACACTCATAACCGCTCCATCCAGTCCAAAACGACCACTAAGCTCGAGCAAGGTATTCCGTTGAAAGCTGATAACACGTGCACATTCAGCCCCTTCTACGCCATTTTCATCACCCCACACTTCTTTCATAACACCGCCGACGCGAGGCTCTAAAACTATATTAGTGGCGTGAGGGTTCCTCAGATAAGGCAGTCCCCACCAAGCCCCCATATCATTTACCAATGCTTTGAATACTTTCTCTGCTTTAGCATGGATAAGCACATCCTGTGCGATACGAATTGAGTCTACTTTTTTGTTTGATGAATCCGACATTTCTTGCTTTCGCTCCACTAGATGTTTAACTCGAAGTAAATTTTCGGCCCACAATGCCTCATAAGGCTTCATCCAACGATCATAGATCTGCTGTAAAGGTATGGCGTTGAGATAATTCCAGCGCTGCCGCCCTTGTCGACGAATAGAAATTAATCGCGATTCTTGCAACACTTTTAAGTGCTTCATGACCGCAAACCGACTCATCTCAGCTTCCAAAATCTCACTAAGTTCACCGGTGGTGCGCGGTTTATCTCGCAATAAATCCAAAATCTGACGCCGTGTCGAGTCGTTTAGCGCTCTCCAGACGGCTTGGCTAGAGTCTCCCATATGTGACCTTATGGTCACATTAAGAGGTTTTAATGTCAAGCACTTGAATGACTACCCAAAGCTGAGATGATTTCTAGCTTTCACTATTATTAGTTAAATAAAACAACGAATTATCGATGACATGGAGAATCCGGGCGAAGTTTAAGACTAGCGCTAATTCCAAATGAGATTAAAAAAGCCTTTTTCCTCGAACTTTTTCCGAGGAATAAGTATCGACAAATGTCGAGTACCGTTGCCTTATAAAAGCTGATATTTTTTCCTGAATGTATTGTAAGGAATTTAGCCCATGCTGTTTTCGCGGTTTACCCTCCTGTTAGTTATTGTTTTTCTTGTCTCTGCCTGCGGCGGCGGAAATTCCTCTGATAATACCAGCGGTGAAATAACGACAGGTAATGCACTGCGCTATCTGATCGCCGTTAATTCTGCAGACAGCAGCATTTCCTCCTACGCAGTATCTGAAGATACCGGCCGACTGTATTATGTAGACCGGACAGAGACAGGCACATGGCCCGTTGATGTGGTGGTACACCCCAACCAGAGATTTGTTTATTCTGTGGATGGCGCCGGCGATTCCATTTCCCAGTTTTCGATCAGCGGTGAAGGTAAGTTGACTATGCTCGCACCTTCACCTGTTGACGTAATTGAAGCCCAGTCCGCCGTCATTGATACCCTCGGTAAAAACCTCTATGCCACAAACTGCAGTGTGGCCGGTGAAATTTATCAGTTCAGCATCAGCAGCGATGGTACCTTGGCGCCGCTGGGTGATACACCCATTATTTCAAGCGGTGGAAGCTGTCCGGACGACATCTTGATACACCCAAGTGGCAAGCGGGTTTATACCCTGCATCAAAGTAGTGGCGGTATCGCCTATTTTGATCGCGCTGCCGACGGTACACTGACGGCCACCGGACTGCCTGTCGACAGCGGTACAGCACCTGTTGCTCTGGTCATAACGTCATCCGGGAACTACGCCTTCTCTTTGGATTCCACCACGAGCCTGATCCATCGTTTTAGGATCAACACAGATTATAGCTTCACCGAGATCGGCACCTTTCAAGTAAACAATAGTGCTTCCGACCTAGAACTCAGCCACGATGACAGTGTGCTTTATGTCCTGGACCTGGGTGATGGGTACACCGCCTTGTACAGTGTTGGTACCGACGGCAGTTTAACTGCACACCCTGGTGGTGACTTTTCCCATGCAGGACGCTCACCGACCGCCCTCGCAATTTCCCGAGATAGACAACACGCTTTTCAGGCGTATTTCGACAGTAAAGACATCGGTATGCTGAATGTCAGTACCGACGGCAGTCTGTCTTCCCTGGATGTACAGCCAATACCGGCATTTAGCTCAGCGTTAGCCCTGGCATTAGTGTATGGCGGCACTGCTCCAAAATCTGTACCCCAATACCTCTACGCAGCGGAATCCAGCAGCAATTACCTGCATCAGTTTAATATTGCGGCTACCGGCGAACTGACGACGAAAACCCCCGCGACCGTCACCTCTGCCAACACGCCCTGGGACATTGTTGCGGATCCAGCTGGCAGGTTTCTTTATGCTGCTAACTGGATGACAAACAACATAGCCCAGTTTACCCTGGAAGATACGGGCCTGCTCTCTCCTATGCTCCCGGCTACGGTCATCCCTGAGGGCACCAACACCCTGGGTATCGCCATCGGTCCTCTTGGTCGGTATGTTTACGCGCTCAGTATGGGTGACGCCGGCGGCGGCACCATTACACCCTACAAAGTAAACGTTACAGGCTCTCTCACCAACCTGAATGCACCGGTCACCACAGGTGTTGGAGCCAATAATATTACCGTTCACCCGTCCGGCAGTCATGTCTATATCACCCACACTACGGACCCCAATGTCTACCAGTACGAAGTTTTCGTTAACGGCACCTTGGCTTCGGCAGCCAACCCCGTGTCCATAGGTAGCGGACAACAGGACATAAAAATTCATCCATCGGGAAACTATGCCTATGTGATAGCTGCAAACACAATCTATCAGTTCAATGTTATTGATGGGATTTTGCAGGCAACCGGGATGACATCCACAGCAACAGGGTTAACGCCTTACTCCATCGCAATCCACCCAAACGGTAATCATGTGTATGTAGCTAATAATCTAAGCGGCACCATTTCTCAGTATCATGTCAACGATAACGGCTCGCTTACGGTAATGAACCCCGCCGGCGTAGACGCCGGAGGCAACAACATCAGCGTTACTCACATCAGCATTGATGATAGTGGTCGATTCGTATATGTCTCGGTACAAAATCTCGATACCATTCTGCAGTATGAGGTTCGAGCCGATGGCACTCTGAGCCCCCTAGCCACAGCTACCACACCTGCGGCGCCCGCTGCCAAGGGTATTGCCATCGTCAATCGGTGGCAATAAACCAAGACGACTACCGTGTTTTCTAATTTCAGATCAGATCATCAACTATCCCAACCTTTTCAATGCTGAACACGCGACTCACATTTTCTGAACCAAAAGGAAATTGGTGCACTTTCGGGTTTTATTAATGCCACTAAAGAATTCAGGCACTTTTCCGATATGTTTGTAAGATCCAATACCAATATCAAACTGGCGAGTGACCATGGATAACATATATGCCTCTCCGAAAAGCAGCCTGATCGATACCCGTTTAGACGCTGACGCCATCAAGCGCAAAAAAAAGTATGTAGTTATGCCCAAAGATGTGATTTTGCCAAATCGCTGTTTCAAGTGTAACGAAGAAACATCTAAGCGAAAAAAGTTACGACTCAGTTACGTTAATCCTTGGATCTATTTGTCACTGTTTATCAACCTTTTGATAACACTTATCCTGGTAGTGATCTTTCAGAAAAAATTTACTATTGATCTACCACTGTGCGAACTGCATCTACGCAAACGTAAGCAATTTCTTATTGTGCAATGGTCAGCCCTGCTGGGTACTTTATCACTATTAGGTCTGGGGATCGTTTTTGACGAACCGATCGCGCTGTCGGTATCAATGCTGATTTTTCTGGTTGTAATCCTGATGGCGATATTTAGTCGACTTGCATACATTGCCAAACACAAAGACGATCTATTGTGGATTAAGGGTGCCGGCAAACCTTTTATTGAGTCTCTTAAGGAATACAATCCATCTTAGATGTTTTGAAGATACCCCATAGCAAGACTATTTCACCGGTTGAAGCCTATATTTGGCAAAATTCCTAATTGGGTTATGACCCCATTTCTGGGAAACCCACAGTTACGGCCTACAAAAAAGGAAGCAGCTGTTAATACTGCTTCCACTATTTTTGCCCAATGATCGTTGTTGCGCGATTGCCACAGGTATCGCACTAACCGTTATCCATTTTTGCCGTAGTGATGTCCGAACGGGCCGGGCAATGTTTTGTTGATAGTTTCTTTTTGCTGATCGGTCAGCGTCTCATACAGCGCTTTGCGTGACTCAAACACGGTTTTCATGTTGGCGAAATGCTGTTCCATTTGAGCAAAATGTGATTCAACCTCGCCATTTTCACTGCCCCATTGAGGGTGATTATCGAACATAGATTTTACCGCTTGTTCAAACTGATTCCATGCAGGCTGTTGTTCCTCGGATAGTTTCAGTGAGTCCTTAAGAGTGCCAAGAGCCTCGTCCGTATTTGCTCCAAAGTGCATTTGCCCCGGATGCATTGCTCCGCCGTGCATTTGCCCAAAGTTCATACCCATATGGCCCGGTCCATGATCATAATCGCCGCCACCTTGCGTACCACGCATACCGGCACCGCCATGGCCCAGCACGGGAATAGCCACCGCAATTGTCAAACCCAGTGCTGTTGCGCCAACCATTTTCGTCATAATGCTCATCTTATTAACTCCTCTGCTTGTGTGGACTAAACTTATTTCATACTCTGATTAAAATGTAGTTGGCTTAGGTAACAATTCGATGTCAAGAACCGCCGCTTTGGTAACAAAACATGTCAGAACCGCGATCTGTTACATTGAGTTACAAAGTTTTTTGATTGGATGGGGTGTTTTATTGTAAAAGGAAACCATGGAAAATATATTGATAGTTGACGATGACGCAGAACTACGGGAATTACTGCAAACCTATCTGGAGCGTAACGGTTACCGAACAACAACGGCAGCAGACGGTCGTGGCATGTGGGCGGCGTTAGATCGACATCAGGTGGACTTAATCGTGCTGGATCTAATGCTGCCCGGTGATGACGGTTTGACCTTATGCAGGAATTTACGGGCACATACCACCCTTTCCAGCACACCCGTCATTATGCTCACTGCCCGGGGCGAAGACATGGATCGAATTTTAGGCTTGGAAATGGGGGCCGATGACTATGTACCCAAACCATTCAATCCGAGAGAATTGTTAGCACGGATCAAATCCGTTTTGCGCCGAACCCAGGGAGTTCCGTTGAGTTCAGAAGCGACTCAAACCAAGTTTTATGTATTCAATGAATGGGGTTTGGATGTGGTTGGCAGACAACTTGTTTCACCACAAAGAGTTATCATCGCTTTGACGGATGGGGAGTTCCGCTTACTAAGGGTGTTTCTGGAACATCCCAATCGGGTGTTAAGCCGGGATCAATTACTGGATTTAACTCGAGGTCGTGAAACCATACCCTTTGATCGCAGTATCGACGTACAGGTTGGGCGAGTTCGTAAACGCCTCAACGATACCGGGCCGGAACCGTCCATTATAAAAACCGTACGCGGTGAAGGCTATGTCTTGTCAACAAAAGTGGAACGCAAAACCGAGCTGCCCAAGTCGTGATTATGCAAAAGCTCACATCGCCAAAACACACTAGGTTCCCGCATAGCTTGTTTGGACGCCTGGTGTTGGTACTGCTGGTCGGTCTATTGGTGGCACAATCACTCGGTGCATATATATTGTTACGTGACCGGGCTGCCAGCCTTTACGAAGCCGGTGGCTGGTACACAACCCAACGGTTTGTCGGTATCGTTGAATTGATGGATAGCCTGCCGTCAACCCAACGCCGACTTATTGTTCAAAGCCTGAACTCACCAACCTTGCGTGTTTTTCTGGTTCAGGAACCGAGCCTTGGCGAAATCCGGGCAGATATACAGTCCGCTCACACCGGCCACATGATGGCACTATTGACACGCCAACTGGGTTCCCGGCCGGTCAATGTATCCATTGTGGCTGCAGAAGAACTCCCACCCATGCCGGGCATGATGGGTATGCGTCACGACCACGACAAATCTGTGCACCGGCAAATGATGGGTTTTGAAGCAACCGTGTATAAAATGGAAGCACAGCTCAGCGATGGGACCTGGGTAGGTATGTTGCAAGGACTGCCCGAAGATCATTTTCTTATACCCGGCAAATTGATCTCGACACTTTTGGTTCTTCTGCTTTCTGTAGTGGGTTTGTCGTTGTGGGCGGTGCGCTGGGTTACGCGACCATTGGCGTCATTGGGACAGGCTGCAGAAGCATTAGGCCGGGATATCAACCGGCCACCGCTGAATGAGGACCAGGGTGCGAAAGAAGTTCAACATGCGGCAAAGGCTTTTAATACAATGCAAAAGCGAATCACCAACTATGTCCGTGAACGTGAGCGTTTCTTTGCCGCAATTTCCCATGATCTGAAAACGCCTATTACCCGGTTACGATTGCGTGCGGAACTGTTGGAAGACGAATCCACGCGCGAAAATATTTTGCATGACATAAATGATATGGAAATCATGACAGCCGCGACTTTGGAATTTCTACGCGGAGAGCAACAACACGAAACGCCCCAAGCAATGGACATCATGGCTTTGCTGGAAACCTTACAGGATGACCGCCAAGCCATGGGGCAAAATGTCGAAGTAAGCGGAGAATCGAAACCTTATGCGGCACAACCCATGGCTTTGCGTCGGTGTTTGGAGAACCTTATGGACAACGCCATCAAGTATGGCGATTGGGCAAAGGTCTCAGTGACAGATACCGAGCAACAACTTACCATCCGCATTATAGACCACGGACCTGGTATAGCGGAGCAACAGCTCAATGAGGTATTTAAACCCTTTCATCGCCTCGAATCCTCTCGCAGCCGGGAGACAGGCGGGGTTGGGTTAGGTTTGACAATCGCTAGAGGTATCGCACAGGCCCATGGTGGTGATCTTACATTACGCAATCACAGCGAAGGCGGATTGGAAGCCACATTGGTTCTGCCGCGCTAGTACGTCATTAGATCGCGTCACAAGCTTGCCGTATTCCTTATCGTCTTACCTATATAGATAAATGTCGACTTTACATAGTCATTTGCAATGACATAAAAATGCAAGATTTTGTGAGCTTTGCTGTCGCAGAGCAGCCACCCATCTAATAAAACGTGTCAATAACGGTACTGGATCACTGACTGACCACTTTAAATGTATCCGGAAGAGCGGTTATCAACTTGTATACTTTTCAGCGACTATTGGAGTTCTACACGTCAACATTACAATCACCAGTAGTAAAAAATAATTATAAAAATTACATTTGGCTCGCTGCTCGTGGATTAGGCGTGATGTTGTTTGAGCATCCGGGTTAGCTCTTAAATGCTCCCAATATTATCAAAAAGCTGCGTGCTAACCCTGATTTTGTTCCGGTTTTTTGACTATTGAAGCATTAAATGAACTGTAGTAATCTTTTTTACCTGGGACGAATTATCAAATGGGTCACAGTGGCTCTACCAAATTACCATGCAGGAGATGGATAGCCATGAGTAAGCGTTTCCTTAGATGGGCTGAAACCTGGATTGAGGAAAACATCCCTCCAGGCGCCAATACCGATATCGAGAGCCACCAAGCGCGGGCAAAAAGGCTGATGGAGAAAATGTTCGCTGAAGCAGCCGCGGTCAACTTCTCTAGCTTTGAGATCAAAGAGGAGCGTGAGAGCATTGCACCTAAGATTCTAGCCGCCGTCTCGGACAGCACTGAATTCGACTACGATACCTATACACTCAAGTATCTTTTGGCGCAGGAGAATGAAGACGGGGACTAAGCGCCGCCGCGCATTCAGAACCCGGGAACAGTTTGGGTTCATTCCGCTGATGGTTTCTCTTCCCAGGAAAATTCGACATATCCTGCTCTATCGTGTTTTAAACACCCTAGCTCCCACAGCTTTCGCTAATATTAGGAACAATTGAAATCTTAAACTCCTCCGCTTCTACCATATTATATGTCACGTGTATGGTGCACAAATCACACATCTGCGGACTCTGCACGCTGTTTTAGACAATTAGAAAACTCATCGAATGTTGGCTGCAAATCCGGTATGGAACGAGTTATTAAAGGAGCCAATAAACCAGTAAAGGTTTCAGTCATAGAAAAAATGGTGGCATTGTTATCGTCCCGTGCAATCGTATATGTACGTTTCCCCGTGAATAGGCCCAATGGTATTCCTCCGCTCCAGACCATCGATTCATTTGGAATAAAATCGGAAACCGTGAGCGAGAACGCTCTTTCGGGAATTGCCTTTGCGCGAACGGTCACTTTACTTCCGTTTGAAACTGACCCTTCAATATTTTCGATGGTAGTATTCCAATGACTCCACTCAGTAATATTAGTAAGAATACCCCAAACCTTTTCTGTTGGTGCGGTAATTTTTATTGTTGTACTAAAAGATTTCATTTACTCCCTCCTTAATCTATTGCTGCATAATTAGGTAGACCGAAGGCAACAAAAACCACGCAGCTGTTTTGGCGTCCGAATTGGGACGCCTTTTTATCTTATTTTTGTTAATTTATCTGACTCCGTGAAGGTAAACTCATTATTGATTATACCTTCCTTGTCTAATGTAAACTTATTTATTCCTTTTCTTCCCGTAGACTTCATGAGTGACTGAAATTCCAATACGTTCCCGTCCCATTTAATGCCTGAAATTAAAAACTCTTCATTGTCATAAAAGTCTTTTGCTCTAATGATTGGTTGTTCAGCTGTACCACTAATTTCATACTCCGATCGACAGTCATCTGAATCATCCCACGGTGGATTATATCTCCATGTTCCTATGAAATGGATAAAATTGTCTTGGGTCATGTATATTGGTCAATTTTGTATGATGTATTCTAAGGTCGTTGCAATTGTTGCAATTATTCATTTGACGATCAAGTTAAGAATGTAGAAGTACATATTCAACATCTCTAATTTTATTTCATTTGTTTGAGAGGGAAATTTTTATTTCTAACGGAATAAGTAAGCCAGAGAATGGCGTGGTTAACTATTCTTATATAAAACAATCTACTACGAAAATGGGTATTTTGCCTCCCCCAAAAGTCGCACATTGATCGGAAAACCCTGTAAGAAGCAGGAAACCCACCCACAAAAAAACGCGAGTAAAAACTTACGTCTTTTTCGATACTAGGGAACCTCTGATTAATTCCTTGATGAGCAGAGATGGGGAATAAATTGGTAAGTGCGAGGCGAAAAACGCAGGGAATATCGGGAATATTTCCAAGTTTTTCAACGAAGCATATTACAGATGCAACTCATCGAAAAACCGCTTTACCCCATCCAGCCAAGAACTTTCTTTGGGCCGGTGCTTATCCCCTTCCAGGGTTTTAGCAAACTCCTTTAACAGATCTTTTTGTTTGGAACTGAGTTTTACCGGTGTTTCCACCACCACCCGACAGAGCAGGTCGCCAACCATGCTGCCGCGTACGGACTTAACACCTTTGCCGCGGAGACGAAACATTTTACCGGTTTGGGTTTCGGCGGGAATTTTAAGTTTAACGCGTCCTTCCAATGTGGGGACCTCCAGTTCGCCGCCTAGGGATGCGGTAACAAAACTGATGGGGACGTCGCAAAACAGGTTGTTTTCTTCCCGAGTGAATATGGGGTGTTCTTTGACTTCCACTTGTACGTACAAGTCGCCTGGAGGCGCGCCTTTCTCCCCCGCTTCACCCTCCCCGCTAAGACGAATGCGGTCACCGGTATCGACACCGGCGGGAACTTTGACGGACAGGGTTTTGTTTTCCTGGACTCGGCCTTGACCGTGACAGCTGGGGCAAGGATCACTGATAAACTGACCCATACCGCCGCATTTGGGGCAGGTTTGCTGCAGGGAGAAAAAGCCCTGCTGCATACGCACCTGACCGATGCCGTTACAAGTGGTGCAAGTGGTGGGTTTGGTGCCTTTCTTCGCGCCGGTGCCGCTACAGGGTTTACACGGAACAGCGGTGGGTACGCGAATTTTTACGCTGGTGCCTTTAACGGCTTCTTCCAGGCTCAATTCCAAATTGTAGCGTAGATCGGAGCCGCGGCGAGCGCGGCCGCCACCGCCTCCACCACCACCAAATATATCGCCAAACACGTCACCAAAAATATCGCTGAAACTGGCGCCTCGCGCTCCGGCACCACCCATGCTGGGGTCGACCCCGGCGTGTCCAAACTGATCGTAGGCGGCACGTTTTTGTGCATCGGACAACACATCATAGGCTTCCTTACCCTCTTTAAACTGCTCTTCAGCATCCTTGTTGTCCGGGTTGCGGTCCGGATGCAGTTTCATAGCCATACGTTTAAACGCCTTTTTGATTTCCGCTTCGCTGGCGTTCTTAGCTACTCCGAGAATTTCATAATAATCGCGTTTAGACATGGCTTAAAAATTCTTGTGAATTAAACACACCGAAGGGAGACCGGTTATTCTCGGTCTCCCTCCCACTTTTATAACTTTATGCGTTATTTGTCGTCTTTAACTTCTTCAAATTCCGCATCCACTACATCATCTGCAGCAGCGGCTTCATCGCCGCCCGGAGCACCCTGTTTCGGTTGTTCACCGCCTTTCTGGGCTTTGGAATAGGCTCTTTCCGCAACTTTGCCGGAAGCTTCCACCAGCACTTTGGTTTTCTCTTCAATGGCTGCCAGATCGTCGCCTTTTTTCACTTCTTCCAGATCTTTCACTGCCGCTTCAATAGCGGTTTTCTCATCCGGTTTCACCTCATCGCCCAAATCCTCCATGGATTTCTTGGTGGCGTGAATCAATTGATCCGCCTGGTTGCGTGCGGTGACCAGTTCGTGGAACTTCTTATCTTCCGCCGCGTGAACTTCGGCATCTTGTACCATGCGGTTGATTTCTTCATCCGACAAGCCGCTGGACGCTTTGATGACAATGGATTGCTCACGGTTAGTGGCCTTATCCTTCGCGGATACGTGCAAGATACCGTTGGCATCAATGTCGAAGGTCACTTCGATTTGAGGAATGCCGCGCGGTGCCGGTGGAATATCCGCCAGATCAAATCGACCCAGGGATTTATTCGCCGATGCCATTTCGCGCTCGCCCTGTAATACGTGTACGGTTACCGCGGTCTGATTGTCGTCCGCAGTGGAAAACACCTGGTTAGCCTTGGTAGGAATCGTGGTGTTCTTGTCGATCAATTTGGTCATGACACCACCCATGGTCTCAATACCCAGAGACAAGGGGGTAACATCCAATAACAAGACATCTTTCACTTCACCGCCCAACACACCGCCTTGGATGGCAGCACCGACCGCTACCGCTTCGTCGGGATTTACGTCTTTGCGGGGTTCTTTGCCGAAGAAGCCTTTGACCGCTTCTTGTACTTTGGGCATACGGGTCTGACCGCCCACCAGAATGACGTCGCTGATTTCCGAGGCGCTTAAACCGGCATCGTTTAGAGCTGTTCTGCACGGATCCAATGACCGCGCGATCAAATCGTCAACCAGCGACTCCAATTTGGCACGGGTCAGTTTCAGATTTAAATGTTTGGGGCCGGAGGCATCCGCTGTAATATAGGGTAAATTCACGTCGGTTTGCTGAGTGCTGGACAACTCGATTTTGGCTTTTTCAGCCGCTTCTTTTAAACGCTGCAAAGCCAGTGGGTCGTTGCGCAGGTTCATACCCTGGTCTTTTTTGAACTCGTCAACCAGATAATCAATCAAACGTTGGTCGAAATCTTCACCACCCAGGAAAGTGTCACCGTTGGTGGACAACACTTCAATCTGGTGTTCGCCGTCGATGTCGGCGATTTCGATGATAGAAATATCAAAAGTACCGCCACCTAAATCGTAAACGGCAATTTTGCGGTCGCCTTCGTTTTTATCCAGGCCGAACGCCAGGGCCGCGGCGGTGGGCTCGTTGATAATTCGCTTCACTTCCAAACCGGCGATTTTACCTGCGTCTTTGGTGGCCTGACGTTGCGAGTCGTTGAAATACGCAGGAACGGTAATAACCGCTTCGGTCACCGGCTCACCCAGGTAGTCTTCCGCCGTTTTTTTCATTTTCATGAGAACCCGGGCAGAGATTTCGGGGGCAGCCATTTTGACGCCGTTGGCTTCAACCCAAGCATCGCCGTTGTCGGCTTCGACAATTTTGTACGGAACCAAGTCAATATCCTTTTGAACTTCCGCATCTTTGAAGCGCCGACCTATAAGGCGTTTTACCGCATATAAGGTATTTTGAGGGTTAGTTACCGCCTGACGTTTCGCGGATGCACCTACGATTTCCTCATCGCTAGTGAACGCAACAACCGACGGGGTGGTACGATCACCTTCCGCATTCTCGATGACACGGGGCTTACCGCCTTCCATCACCGCTACGCAGGAATTCGTGGTACCCAAGTCGATTCCTATAATTTTTCCCATTGCACCTGGTCTCCGTTAAAAACTTATATTACTAAAGGTTTTGGTTCTGAGCTTAAAGTAAGGCCGGTTCAGGCTAATTCAAGCTTTTTCATCAATATTTGTACCATTTTTCGGATCCTGATCTTTAGAATCCTTGTCTTTGCCCTTGTCCTTGTCTTTTTTATCTTTTTTGGACTCCTTGGACATAGTTTTGGACACAACCACCATGGCGGGCCGGATCAAGCGCCCATTCAATAAATATCCCTTTTGCATCACAGCCAGCACCGTATTGGGCTTTTTGTCGCTTTCCTGCAGGGTCATGGCCTGATGAAATTCAGGGTTAAAAGATTCGTTTAAGGGGTCTACGGTCTCGATTCCGAATTTTGCCGTGACATCGGCAAACATTTTCAGCGTCAATTCCGTTCCTTCCCGGAGTTTTGCCACATCTGCACCTTCTTCCTTGCTTGCGGCCAGCCCCATCTCCAAACTGTCTTTTACCGGTATCAACTCCTGCACAAAACGTTCAATAGCAAAGTTTTTTGCCTTTTCGATGTCGTTTTGGGCACGGCGCCGAACATTCTCGTTCTCGGCTTTTTCCAACAGGAACTGATTCCAGTTCTCGTCGGCTTTTTTCTTCAGTTCCTCAATTTCGGCTTCCAGTTTAGCAACGGTTTCGTCTTTTGCTTCTGCTGCCGCACTTTCCTTGGATTCTTCCGAGGTCTCTACTTTGTCTTCTTGGCTGTCAGTGTCTTTTTCTTGTTTTTCTACTGCAGTATCATCATTGGCCATACCAATCTCCACCGATGTTTGTGCATGTGTAACCCGATTACCGGTCTACTCTACCGGCTCTCAAGTCAATTCTTTTTTAATTCAAAAAGTTATAAATTAAAAGGCTTCTAATTATAACAAGTCTAGGCTGATATAGGGACGTTTTTATCCCTTTCAAGCTTTTTAAACTGTTTAGGATGAAATCTTCAGCTAGCTGAGCATATTGCCGAGCAACTTGGCTGTGGCATCCACTAAGGGGATGACCCGGTCGTATTCCATGCGGGTTGGGCCAATAACGCCCAAAGCGCCGAGGACTTGATCTTTGTTGGCATAGGTTGCAGTAACCACGCTGCAGCCCTCCAAGGCATCAAGGCCCGATTCCTGCCCGATAAATATTTGCACTCCAGGGGCGTGCAGGGAAAGATCGAACAAATGCAGTATGGCTTGTTTTTCATTAAAAATGTCAAATAACTGCTTCAGACGTCCTACATCGGCCATATCCTCGTAACCCAGCAAATTGGCCTCGCCGGCCAAAACGTAATCCTTGGGTTTGGCATCGCTTTGAAACACCCGATTGGCGATTTCGATGGCCTGAATCATAATTCGGTCTGCATCATCTTTGGCATTTTGCATTTGCAGCAACAATTCGTGGCGTACCCGAGCAATGTCTTTACCTAAGAACTCTTGGTTAAGGCAATTGGCAATTCGCTGCAATTCCTCAGGTTTATAGTCCTTAGAGGTATTGAGGATGCGGTTCTCCACTTCGTTTTTGCCAAATACCAGGATGGCCAAAATTCGCTTTTCACCCAAGCGTAAAAATTCAATTTGCTGCAAAATGCTGCGTTCCTGATTGGGCAGCATGACCACACCGGCCATTTTGGTAATACCGGAAAGCAGTTGGGAGGTTGAGGATAATAAGGTTTTGGTATCCGCCTGCTCGGAAAAGCGCTCGCGCAGCTGCTGAATATCCTGCTCACTGGGCGGTCGAATTGTGAGCAGCTCATCAATAAACAGCCGATAGCCTCGAGCCGTGGGTACCCGCCCTGCCGACGTATGCGGCGAATGCACCAGCCCCAGCTTTTCCAGGTCAGCAATGACGTTGCGAATAGTCGCAGCACTCAGATCCAGATTGGATTCCCGCGCCAATGTGGTGGAACCCACCGGCTGACCCTGGCGGATGTAATGTTCGATGAGCTTCTTCAGTAAAAGCTGTTCTCTGTCACTTATATTTTCTGACACACCGTCTACCGAACAAAAATAAGATACAAATTGTTTACTTTCAAATATGATAATAGGGAAATTACCATAAAGCTACTACCTTCCATAATCCTTAGGCGGTAATATAGACCATATGGGCATCTTACACCTGTTTCAAGCAACTCACGCCGGAAAACAGAAAATATAAAGAGAACAATTGCATGGAAGACATTTTTAAAAAAGTCGGCATCATCGGTAAATACGGTGATCCCCGTGTATCTGCTGAGTTGCAAAGTCTGTGCGAATTCCTGGAATCCAGGGACCGCCAGATTGTTGTGGACAATATCACCTCCGAGAATATCGCCGAACTGAGCCGGTACCAGTCACTGACACGGCGGGAACTGGGCGAAAGTGTCGATTTGTGTATTGTCGTGGGCGGTGACGGCACTCTGCTCAATGCGGCCCGCAGTTTAGTGAATTATGACGTCCCCCTCTTGGGCTTCAATTTGGGTCGCCTGGGTTTTCTAACCGATATTTCCCCTGACGATATGCAAGCGGAAATGACTGCGGTCTTTTCCGGAGAATTTATCGAGGAACCTCGCGGTTTGCTGCATACCTGCATTTACCGTCATGGCGAACTGATCAACCAAAGTTGCGCTTTTAACGATGTGGTGGTGCACAAATGGAATGGCGCCCGCATGCTGGAATACGAGACCTTCATCGACGGCCAGTTTATCAACTCGACCCGTTCCGATGGCTTAATTGTCTCCACGCCCACCGGATCCACCGGCTATGCCCTCTCCGGCGGCGGCCCCATTTTACACCCTTGTTTGCACGCCATATTATTGGTACCGATTTGCCCCCACACCATGACTTACCGACCCATAGTGGTATACGCCGATAGTGAAATCGAAATCATTGTCAAGGATTGCAATCAAGCGGAGGCACAGGTAACCTGTGATGGGCAAATAAATTTGGGTTTGCAAGCGGAAGACCGCATTGTGATTTCCAAGCACAAACATTTAATCCGTCTTATTCATCCCAAAAGTTACGATTATTATTCTATTCTGCGTGCCAAGTTGCATTGGGCCAAACGCTTATAAGCAGCAAACCAACTAACATTCAGTTAACTGGAATACGTACAATACATTCAAAAGATACAACACGACATACGACAGACTTACGATATAAATAATAGAAATTATGCTCAGCCATATCCTTATACGCAACTTCACTCTGGTGGATCAGTTGGAACTGGACCTATGCCATGGCATGACGGTATTAACCGGAGAAACGGGCGCCGGTAAATCCCTGTTACTGGATGCATTGAACCTGGCCCTGGGTGGTCGCGCCGACACCGGCATGATACGCAACGGCGCCGAACGCGCGGAAATATTCCTAAGCATCGAAGTCGCCAGTCTCAAAGACTTAGAAACATGGCTGCAGGAAAACGAACTGGATGACGGCACAGACTGCGTAATCCGCCGCACCATCAGCTCGGACGGTCGCTCTAAGGGGTATATCAACGGTTACCCCGTGCCCATGCAAACCTTAAAACAGTTGGGCGATATGCTGGTGGATATACACGGTCAGCATGCGCACCAGTCATTAATGAAAAAGGACAACCAACGCCAGACGCTGGATGACTTCGCCGGCCACAATGCGCTGGTGCAAGAGGTAGAGAGACTCTACAAACAGTGGCGTTCCCTGACCCAACAACAGGAAGAATTGGAAAAAAGTCGGGAAGAACGCAATGCCCGCATCGATTTACTCACCTATCAAACAGAAGAGCTGGAACAGCTCAATTTGCAGGAAGGCGAGCTGGAAAACCTGGAACTGGAACACTCACGCCTGGCCAATCTCAACCAGATTCGCGAAGGCGTGGAAAAAACGCTGTATGAGTTGAAAGATGCCGACCAGGGAGCTTTATCCAGCGAATTGAACCGCTGTGTTAACTCCCTGGAACACTTGCAAAGCTACGATCCGGTGCTGGAAGAGAGCGTCAAAATGCTCACGGATGCCGCCATACAACTGTCCGAGGCGGTCAATGAGTTGAGCCACTACGCCAACAGCCTGACCCTGGACCCGCAACGATTGGAGCAATTGGACGAACGCCTGGGGCTGATCCACGACTTATCGCGCAAACACCGAATCAAACCCGAAGAGCTGCCCGACTTCACCGAGCGAATGAAAGATGAATTGGATGAACTGCAACAAGTGCAGCAGCAAACCAATAATCTGGACGCGCAAATCGACCAATCGGCACGAACCTACGCCGAATACGCAAAAAAACTCTCTGCCAACCGCGCAAAATTTGCCGCCCAATTACAAAAACGGGTCACGGAAAATATGCAGTTATTGGGCATGAAACACGGTCGTTTTCAGGTGGACCTGCAAGCTTTGGACGATTTTAGCGCCGGGGGTATGGAGCGTGTCGAATTTCTGGTGAATACCAACCCCGGACAGGTTTTCAAACCCATGACCAAAGTCGCCTCCGGAGGAGAATTATCCCGCATCAGCCTGGCACTACAGGTCATTATTGCGGACAAAGGGCGTATCCCCACTTTGATATTTGACGAAGTGGATGTAGGTATCGGTGGCGGAATAGCTGAAATAGTGGGGCGTTTACTGCGGCGATTGAGCGAAACTCGTCAGGTCTTGTGTATTACGCATCAACCGCAAGTGGCGGCATTGGGACAACAACATTTGTTTGTGAGTAAAGCCAGCAGTAAAAACAGCACCAACTCCACCGTCACCAATCTGGAAGGCGAGCAGCGGATTAATGAAATCGCCCGTATGTTGGGCGGCCTGGAAATCACACAACAAACGCTGAAACACGCACAGGAAATGATTCAAAGCGGTCAGTCCACACCCAGACTGGAAAAACCACTTTAGTGTTTAGATAAAGGCAAGAAAAAGTAAAACGCACTGCAAAACGTCTATTGGCAATCCTTACAAATGCCATAGATACACAATGTGTGATCGGTAATGGTGTATCCCGCTTCCGCGGCGATGACTTTTTGTCGCTCTTCAATTAATTGATCCACAAATTCGTCCACACGACCACATTTCACACACAGGATATGGTCGTGGTGGTTACCCTGATTCAGTTCATAGACCGAATTTCCACCCTCAAAATGATGCCGATTCACCAAGCCTGCTGATTCAAACTGGGTTAACACCCGGTATACCGTAGCAACACCCACATCGTCTCCGGATTCCAACAACTGCTTGTAGACATCCTCGGCGCTCATATGAGGGTTTTCTGCCGCCTCCAGAATTTCCAGAATCTTGATCCTGGGGGTGGTTGCCTTTAAACCCGCATCACGCAGTTCTTTACTGGCCAAAAATGTGTCCCTCTAGTCATGTCGAAAGTCATGTCAAAGCAACTTATTATCGGTTAAAATTGCCGTCCATAACCACCGCTAATTTTGTCCGGTTATTGTGAAGACAGTTATTGTTAGCGTTTCGCTCTAACTTTTGTTCATACTTTTGTTTTTATAATTTTGTTTTCAGAAATTCTCGATCCAAGGCAGATGCATGTTTAAAACCGTATTATCTTTGCTAATTGTTACCATTTTCAGTGCCTGTACCGCCCACCGTGTGGACGTCCAACAAGGCAATGTCCTGACCAAAGAAACCATGGACAAGGTCAAAATTGGTATGAGCGAACGCCAGATCAAAGCCCTGCTGGGAACCCCCTTGATTACGGATCCCTTTCGCAAAAATCGTTGGGACTTCGTCTATCGCATGAAACACGGTGAGACTCAAGAAGTCCAGTACAGCTATGTAACACTGTTTTTTAGTGACGCCAAACTGAGTGAAATCAAAGTCCACCAAGAACCCCTGGCTGAGAAAGACCTGAAAACACCCGGATTGGGAACCCGTTCTTTGTTTTCTAATCATTAGAGTTTGATGTATTTAAGCGTCTAAGTAACTTAACCGCCGCCTTTGCGCATTTTCTTACCCGCCGCTGCACGCTGCTTGCGCACCTCTTTAGGATCAGCAATCAGGGGCCGGTAGATCTCTACCCGGTCCTTGTCCCGCAGCACCTGATCTTTTTTGGTAATTTTGCTGAAAATACCGACTTTGGCTGAATCAACGTCAATTTCCGGAAAGTCCACTAAAATGCCGGACAGCTCCAGCGCTTCTTGTACGGTGGTACCCTGATTAACCGCCAGGGTCTTGATCACTTGCACTTCCGGTTTGGCATAGGCCACTTCCACCGTAATCAAGGCAACGTCATCGTCTGTGTCTTGAACTTTCACATCAGCGTCAATGTTATTTTGACCATCCGGGGTATTGGAAATTGACATCAAGAAGCTCCATGCAGTGCATCGGCACGTTTGCAAAAACTATCCACCAGGGTATTGGCAATCTGACTGAATACTTTGCCCACGGCCAAGCCCAACAATTTGTTGGAAAACTCGTATTCCAAATCCAATGAGACCTTACAGCCCTGCTCCCCCAGCGAACTGAAGCGCCAGTAACCGTGCAAATGTTTAAACGGTCCGTCGATCAACTGCATTTCGATCATCTTACCGCATTGGCGTCGATTCAAGGTGGTAAAGGTCTTATGGATGCCGCTGTGGGCAATTTCCACACTGGCTTTGACTTCGTCCTCGTCACGACTGAGCACCTGAGAACCACCGCACCAGGGCAGAAATTCTGCATAAGCCTCAACATCGTCAACAATCTCAAACATCTGCTCTGCCGTATACGGCACCAGCGCACTTTTACTGATGGATGGCATCTACCGCTTGCTCTCTTTGTTAATAAACAAGGTCTAAATAAACGTGCTTAAAAACACAATGATCACCGCTACCGGCGTTACAAAACGTACCAGAAACAGCCACAACTTAAACATTGGACCGTCACCCATGCCCAGTTCGTTCATGGTGGATCCCCGTTTCATAACCCAGGCTGCAAACAGGGCAATAAACAAACCGCCCAAGGGCAACATGATGCTGGAGGTGAGTATGTCCAGCATATCGAACAACCCTTCGGTTTTCTTGGCCCCGGCGAAACTAAACTCAAAAGCCCAGATGTTAAAGGAAAACACCGTGATCAATCCCAAAGACCAAGTGGCCACTCCGGCAATAGTGGCGGATTTCAGGCGGCTCATGCCCTTATTCTCCACCAACCAGGCCACGGCGGGCTCGATAAGAGAAATGGACGAAGACCAAGCCGCGAAAACCAGCAGCACAAAAAACACGGTGCCGAAAAACGTACCGCCCGGCATTTGTCCAAAAGCGATGGGTAAGGTGGCAAAAATCAGCCCCGGCCCGGCACCCGGTTCCAGGTTGTTGGCAAAGACAATGGGAAATATGGCCATACCCGCCAGTAAGGCCACCAAGGTATCTGCCAGCGCCACAAAAAAGGAAGTCTGCGCAATAGACGCATTATGCGGCATATAAGACCCGTAGATCATTATGGCACCCATACCCAGGCTCAGAGTAAAGAACGCATGACCCATGGCCGTAAGCACTGACCCCCAGGTGAGTTTGCCAAAATCCGGTTGAAACAAAAACTGCAGTCCGGTACTGAATTCGCCGGTGTTCATGGCGTAACCCACCATGATAATCAGCAACACAAATAAGGCAGGCATAAGCAGCCGCACCGCCTGCTCCAAACCTCGTTGAACCCCTCGGGCCACTACGGCCATAGTCATAAACATAAACAAGGTATGCCAAAACAACAAGCGCCAGGGGTCGGAGACCAATCCACCAAACATTTTACCGACGGCTTCAGCCGACTGGCCTTTAAAAGTACCTGAGCCGGTTTCCAATACATAGGACAAAGCCCAACCGGCAATAACACTGTAATAAGATAAAATCAGAAAACCGGCGACGACACCACTCCACCCCAGCAAAGACCACATCCCACTGCGCCCTTCCTCCTGCGCCAGCGCTTTCATAGTGTTAATGGGGCTTTGGCGGCCACGGCGACCTAACAAGACTTCGGCCATCATAATGGGTATGCCGATGGCGGCTATACAGATAAGATACACTAATACAAAAGCGCCACCGCCATTCTCACCGGTGATATAGGGGAACTTCCAAATATTGCCCAGTCCAACCGCCGAACCCGTTGCTGCCAAAATAAAAATCCATCGATTCGACCATTCGCCATGCATTGATTTTTTTTGTTCAGACATAGAGATCCCTCAAATCTTCATTTAGTGCGCATTATTTAGTGCGCATTGTTAACCAAATTTACCTTGCATACAACCGGATCCCGGGATTAAACCTGGCCAGTGGTCCATTCGGTAAATAAGGTAACATTCAGCCGCAACACAAACGTTCTTTGCAAGTCAGTGGAGCCTCTGAATTTACCTTATTTACCGTATGGGACCACTAAATAGTGCAAAAGACTTGGCAAATTACAGCGCTTAACTGTTATTCCTATTTTCAACAGTTGTATAATAGTGCTGCAAAATATTTTAAGGACAAGCATCCAATCCCATGGCCAAGAAAAAACCCAAAGTCAGCGATAACACCATCGCCCTGAATAAAAAAGCCCGCCACGACTTTTTCATCGAAGAAAAAATGGAAGCCGGAATGGCACTGGAAGGCTGGGAAGTGAAAAGCGCTCGCGAAGGCCGGGTGCAGCTGCGTGATGCTCATGTTTTCATCAAAAACGGGGAAGCCTGGGTCTCCAATACCCTCATCACCCCTCTGCCTACCGCATCCACGCACATTAGTCCACAGCAAAATCGTATTCGTAAGTTATTGTTACATAAGCAAGAAATTAATCGCTTAGTGGGTGCTGTGGAACGTAAAGGTTACACCCTGGTGCCCCTCGCCATGTATTGGAAAAACGGTCGCGCGAAATTGGAAATCGGCCTGGCCAAGGGTAAACAGATGCACGACAAGCGCGCTACGGAGAAAGACCGTGACTGGCAACGCCAAAGGCAACGTATTCTCAAGTCTGGCTAGCTTTGGGGTCGATATTGATATTGGGGTCAGAGCACAGATTTTTCTAATATTAGGAAAATCTGTGCTCTGACCCCAATTAACTCTGGTATCGAACTTTTTATTGCCGTAGACTGTCCAACTTCGTAACTCAAGCTTTTACTACCTGGGGGCGACCTGGCTTCGACGTGGGTCATGAAACCTGAGGTGCATGCCGAGGCGCAGAGGACCTCGTTAATCCAGCTGCAAACCTTATAGTTGCCAACGACGACAACTACGCACTAGCTGCTTAATAACCAGCTTTAGTGCCCTCAGCCTGATGTGTGCTTGTGCGCTCAGATCACTGGGGTCGACCTACACAAGATCGCGATGAAGCACGTCCGGGGTGGATTCGTTAAACTCTTTCCGGAATCGTCGTAAGTTTTCCCTGCCAGTCGGGTAATTTACGGTTAAACTAATAGACTGAATAAGCATGTAGAGCCAACGGCGGAGGATTTGCGGACGCGGGTTCGATTCCCGCCGCCTCCACCAATTCACCTATATAAATCAACCAGTTACGTCCTACAATTGGTTGAATACCCCTCACATATCCCCCAATTTACCCTATGTTTTGGCCAGATTATGGACACGGCCATTACGGTGTGAATTATTTGTGAATCACACACCATGGACACGGGGGCGGGTGTGATATGACCAAGCCGAGACGTAAGGATATGCCCAGCTGGGCGCGCTGGAGGGCTCAGGACGGCGACGGTACCTGGCATTGGTTCGAGTGTCAACCACGATATAATAAGCGACTAAAGACCTGGACTACTCGCCGGGGCGAAGTGATGAGAGCCACCCCACCCAAGGCCGGTGAGTAGTGGTTGCGATCTGGGAGTGCGGCGGGACAGTTTCAACGACTTGCTATGAGCAGCGAATGGATGTCACCAGCACAGCAACCGCCCCACCCTTCGACGCGCTTCGACGAATTTATGTCGATATACCAGCAACCCCAGCCAAGCCAGCAAAGCCCCCGCCCGAAATCAATCACCCCACCGTGTTTCGCTACGTGTACCCGGTGGCCTTTACTCCCGCCTTTTGTCCGGGGAATCGTGATCCGCCCCAATGCCTATTACCCGATTGATAATAGATAAATATAGGGCGGTTATTGTTCCGCCCTATATTCCAGCCACCCAGTAGCCCAACCCCCAAAACTAAGAGATAATAGAGCCATGCACCCAACCCTAACCCTCCTACACACCCTCACCAAAACCACCGGCTCCCCCGACTCTATCGCCGAGGCCATGGGCTGGGACCGCAGCACACTATTCCGCCAGATTCGCAAAGCTGACGAGCAATTTTCTGTTAAAATTTCCTGGTCCAAAGATAAAAATAAATATGTGATTGATAATTGGGGAGTTTTTTCTAAAAAGAAAGTTATTGAAGTGGTTGACAGTCGCACTAATTGCGACTAATATTAACACATACAGTAAATAAACTGTAACCCTCCGGGGGGATTCCCGGCTCAAAAGGAGACATCATGAACATCATTTATAAATCCGCAGAACACCCCATTTCGATCGTACTTGACGATGATGATTACGCTTTACAGTTTGAATTCAATGGCAAAAACTACACAACAGACATGCCGGCTAGTAGCGTTGACTTAATCTTGGCATCACTCGAGCAAGGCGACGATAGCGAAGAAACAGAAGATTTGTATAGAACTATTGTCGAGTGGGCTGTCGACGATTTGAAAGCCGCTTTTCCCGGCGTTGTTTACAGTTACTCACACGAACGAAGCGAATTAACCGGCAGAGCATCCACTCCGGAAGAGCAGCGAGACGCACAAAACAAGGTTGCATATAGAGACTTGATAAACTCTGGATTATCTCACGACGAAATTTTTCAATTGCTCAACTAAATTATATCAGCCCCGCACACGCGGGGCTTTGGAGGAATCATGCACACAGAGACTCAAATAGCGAATCAAATCGAGGGGCGTATTTTAATTGATATTCATTTCCCGGATTGTGTTTGCGAGTACGGGCTAATAAGTCAAGACAGTCGATACTGGATTGAGCAGCGGATGATGGGTGAATCGTATGGGTCAAGGGAGGTATCAAAAGAAACTTACAACACGATACTGTCACTGACAACAGACAGAGAGTTTTACAACACAGATCCTCTGGTAATTAAAACGGATCTTGACGCTAAAGAGTTTTTCGGTAACTACTTTAAATACCTGCCGCAAGGCAGTTAAGGAATATTAACTATTGTTAATCTATTTAACTGCCGAATAGGCAGAATAGGCCAGCAGAATGACATATAGAATCTACATACGACATCAAGAGCAACGGGTCAGTGACAAAACGGTTACTGACGATTCGGAAATAGCATCTGCCGCGTTTTTTAAGCTCGTAGCTAACAACGTTGGACTTGAGGCGGCTGCAGTGAAGTCGCATAACGGGCGAAGTGAGCAATACATAAGGCTTGATAAAGAGTTTCATCGGTGTATTCGTTGCGACTATTACGGGCCATTTGTCGACAACCAGGAGTGCTGCCCAGCTTGCCGCTGTGTGCAGTGAATAGGAGATTGTGATGCACTTAGTCCCACCATGCACGTACAACCCCGACCACCCCGACAATCAAACCATCAACGCTGTCGATCCAAAATATTCGGCTGTGTTTAATTCGGAAGAACAGGCGGTTTGGTTTTTCGATGACGGGAAATTGATAACCGGCAAGCATGCAACTCAGCTACTTTGGGCGTCAATTGAGTTTGAGCACTGGATAAAACGTTATAGGGACGGGGTAGCGGATGAGTTGATGCATTTGTGAAAATCCCAATATCCCTAGAGCTGGCCAGAAAGATCGAAGCCCTACCGCCTGACCACCAAGAATGGGTTATCAAAGACGCCCTCAAAAAGTGCGTCCAGAGGATGGTATTTGGCGAACCAGGACTGGAGCCGGTAGGTTTGTTGGAGTCGCCACACCTTGATGACAAACCACAACCGGCTATCCAAAACCGTAATCCCACCCGCCGCCCTTTCAGTCAAAATTACCTCAATCTGAAACCAAAGAATAAGGCACCCTATCGCAATCGTTAAGAGTCCGATGAGTTGCATGACTTACTCAAATGCAGCGCGACTATTGCGCCGAGGATGGCACCGAAAACGAACGACGGGATTATGGATTCTAGGAGTAGGCCGGTCATTTCCTAAAGCTCCCAAGGATTTGCCCTAATGCTGATTCCGGCTTTTGTCCTGCTAATACTTGCTTGTCGTGGGATCGCTTGTAAGCCGTCACACCCACCACGCTAAGCCCTACCGCCCATTGAGTTGACAGCGCACCGATCATGGTGCCCAGGGCCGTGATAATGTCACCGGAGTTCTCAGGCCGCGCAATGATGGCATACAGCACACCGACAACAATTAACAGGGTTTGCATGGTCCACGTAAACGCCATGACATAGCCAAACGTCGGACGCCATCGCCGGGTGAATTTATCGGCGCTGGCCGCCTCTGCTCGCATTGTTGCGTTGACGGTTTCCAACTGCTTGGATTCATTTGCCAGCACTATACGCTGCAGCTCGGTAGCGTTGTTGCTTTCGATCTCGCGCAATTTCAGAGCGGCTTGCGGGTCTGCCTGGATGGCCTTTTGAATGGCGTCCGGGTTGTTGTCGACACCGAAAGCAGAGGCTATTAATCCGCCTAAGGCCGTGCCTGCAGGACCAAGCGCGCTACCCAGTAAAGGCGCAAACCCAGCTACCGTTTTACCTACTGCACTCCAGTCCATCTAACACCTCCACCGTATCTGCAATACATGCTCACCACCATCGACAACCAAGCTCCGAAACGTCTCCATGGACGCCTTGGAGCTGGTCACCCCTAACTTACCGTTGATGTAAGTCAACTCCCGACCGATAGCAATACACCCCTGCACCTGATCGGGATAGTTTGCCGCGTGAATCAAACAGGCAAAGCGGTCCGTGGATTCCTTGCGGTCTCGTTCAAACATATAAACATCATGCTCGGGATTGACCATTGCCAGGGTGCGGCCATACTTAGGCGAGTTATACGGCTGCAGGATATAGCCGCCCACCGGGATACATGATACAAACGGCATATTGTCACACCACTCGCGCTCTGCCGTTTTAAACCGTCTGCCGGCAACATGTAATTCGCCAAAGGTGCCGATACCCGGGAGTGATCCGTAGCGTTCAAGAGTGAGGTTCACAATATATCCTCAACAACATTCTTGGTTACACTCTCCGGCAGCCCGTAAAGCTTTTTGATTCGTTCCGCGTATTTCATGCTGGACATAAACGGATTCTCGGTAAATTTTGATTGCTTCCGATATGCAAAAACCTCAATCCAATACCGATAAATAGGAACCCTTGTTAATACCGGATGTGCCAACATACACAGCGGTAACGACTCAACCGGTGCGCCTAAGCCGACCATGAGCGCCAAGAAAAAGAACGACACAAAATAGAATTGTTTGCAGTGGACCAGCTCGTGCTCAATCAATCCCTCGTCGTGCTCGTAGCCTTGGCGAATCAGAACAAACAGGCCGTAGCTTACTCCGGCTTGCCAATCGTGTTTGAGGGAGTGAACTATAAAAACGGGAACCGGTATGAATCCGAAAATGAATTTTAACATGACCGCGCCTCAGTAGGGTTGATACTCCTACTATAGACTATTTGGTCTTTGACACGATGGCGACGGCATTAACAAGATGATCATACATTGCATAACCGATACTGGATAACAGGACTATGACGCCCCACCCGAGCACTTGACGCCTTACCGCTTCCCAGGAAATTAGAGGACACCCATATTAATGTAATATTATAGACAAAACCAACATCCCTTTTTCCAAGAAAGGAAACCGGGGTCACTCTAACCCCGGTTTTGGTAATTTCTATAACATGGCTGTCCTTTATTGCTTCTGTCGGCTTCGCCGAAATAGCTGGTGATGCTGTTGGCGGCGCCGTCGGTGAGGCTGTTTTGGCGTCCGTATTGGTCGTAGCCGATTTGGGTGATTTTGGCTTCTTCATCGCTGATTTGGTTGAGCT
>JAOUJW010000037.1 GCA_029882975.1 Gammaproteobacteria bacterium | reverse complement strand
CCCATTAGCCACTAAGGGAACTGAGGGCTCTTCACCCGCTGGGGGCTCTTCATCCGCTAATGGCTCTTCATTCGCTGATGGCTCTTCACCCGCTGATGGCTCTTCATTCGCTGATGGCTCTTCATTCGCTGATGGCTCTGGCTCTATGTCCTCCAGCGGCTCTGCCGTGGGCTCTAAACCAACTGAGACGCAATCCGTGGCACATTCTCTAACAAAATCGGAAATTCGAGAAATTGCCATGCAATCATGGGAGAAGATGCAGAGCAGCACAAATTCTCAATTGGAATCCCTGCTCACACGTATGAAGTTCGCCGAAGACAACATTGCTGCACTTCAGTCTGCTTTAACGGCGTTGGAAACGAAAGTAGCCGGGTATCACGACGGCGACACCACGTCCGGTAACGCCACAGACTTACAACTTATCAGCGACATGCGTGCACGCATCGAATGGATGGAACGCAAATTAAAACAGCAAGACTCTCAGATGGAAGAGTACAAAGCCTCCATCGAACAAATCGGCAACGATGTCACCATTGTGTTAAATCAACCCAAACAAGGCCGCGACACCAAGCAGGAGATTGTTCATGTGGTTGTAAAAGGTGACACCTTGTGGGATATCGCCAAGCGCTATATACAGAACCCTTTCCGTTATAAAGAACTGGCCAAGCTCAGCAAAATCAAAAATCCACACAAGATCTATCCGGGTATGCGGGTAAAAATAGTCACATACAAATAAATATGGTTTCGTTTATATGGCATTGGCCGTGCATACATAATTTACTCCTTCGCTAAAACAACTTCTTTGATGAAAATAGTCCAGGGATTTGGTATATGAACAATAAACTGCAAACCCGTCTGATCAACTATTTTCTGTTGATCGCCTTTGCAGCTATGCTCATTGGTGTCGAATTCTATTTCGAGATGAATCGCACCGGACTGCAAACGGAAATGTGTGCTGTACCTGCCCATGCGACCGATGATGCAGTTTCCCAACCGTTGATCAATTTACGCAACAAAGTGGTCATCATGTTTGGAGTATTAACGCTGGTTGTAGCGATTGTATTAATGATGTTTATCAAGAATATTACCCACCCCTTGCAAAAAATGGCGGACGTGGCCGCCAAAATCAATGAGGGCGATCTCAGCCAGGTGGTCCCCATCGAAACCGGTGATGAAATCGGACAGGTGGGCACCGCCATCAACGAACTCACGAGCAACCTCCAGGAGGTGGCTAAGTTCACGGCCACAACCACCATGGAAGCCATCGATCGGCTCAACCAATTGATTGAAGCCAAGCCGGACAACACCGAAGCATTAAGCGACATGAAGGATCATTTAAAGACCCTGTGTCACTTTGTGGATTCCTTTACCCTACTGCATACCGACATAGATGATGATTGAGTTAGCGATATTAACCCTGGCGGGCCTGGCCATCGCCACTGTCGCTATGGCCATGGGCATAGGTGCCGGTATTTTGTGGACGCCCTTGCTCATTTTAGGCTATGGCTTTTCCCCGCAGGAAGCGGTTGCCACATCATTGATGATTCAGGTGGCCGGAACCGGTAGTGGCACTATCGCTTATTTGCGCGCCGGCTTAGTGGAGAAAAAACTCACCGGTATTTTTATTTTATGTGCTCTGCCCGGAGTCATCCTGGGTGGCTTTCTCAGCTTCAAGCTCTCTCAGGAAGTTGTACAAATGTCTTTGGGATTAATGGCCATGATCCTGGCCGTGCTGTTTGTCTCCACTCAGGAAGAGCTTTCCGACAATGCCCGATACGAATTCGATAAACGTATAGTCACCCGATTGTGTGCTATCCCCGGATTTCTCGGTCTGTTAATGGGTTCCTTATCTGTTGGGATCAGCGAATGGCTTATCCCGGCTATGCGCAACCGCCTGCATTTGGAAATGAAACGCGCCATTGCCACAGCGATTCCCATGACCTTTGCTCTGGCCGCGGTAGCTGCGACGGTACATTGGTCCAACACCGCCGATTTACCCTTGAAACATTTTGCCGCCGGCGCTTTGGGTACGATTATCGGTGGGCAATTGGGGGCGCATTTATCGCAGCGGATCAATGAGCGTTTATTAAAGCAGAGTTTTATTTATTTAATGACGTTGATTGGGATTCATTTGATATTTCAGGCGATATGATTGGTGGTGGGGCTTTTGTTTCCTGTTTAGTCCATTGAACGAATTCAGTTCTTTTATTTATTAGATTTCGTTCAAAGGAACAAGGACTAAGGACTAATAGAAAAATTGAGAACAACCGATACTCTGCTCGGCGGGTTACGCGAGCTAACCCGCCCTACAGTTACGCACATCCGCCCCGAGGTGATCGACTACAGCAACACCTAACACCAAGCAATGTTCCGCGTGGGTACAATATCTACCCGCGCTACAGAACAACAACCAAACTACGCCTCAAACGGATGTCGCAATACGATGGTCTCGTTTCGGTCCGGCCCGGTAGAAATAATATCGATGGGTGTCTCGGTGATTTCTTCGATGCGTTTCAGGTACGCTTTGGCATTGTCGGGTAAATCGTTGTAGTTTTTGATGCCAACGGTGGATTCGGTCCAACCCGGCATATCGGTGTAGACGGGTTCGCAGGCGGCAATGGCTTCTTCGCCGACGGGCGGGGTTTGGCGTTCGGCGCCATTGTATTTATAACCGATACACAGACGAATGGTCTCCAGACCATCCAGCACATCCAACTTGGTGATGCACAGACCGGATACGCTGTTGATTTGATTGGAGCGCCGCAGGGCTACCGCATCGAACCAACCGCAACGCCGGGCACGTCCGGTGGTTGACCCAAACTCGTGGCCCTTTTCTGCCAGGTGGCGGCCGTGGGCGTCATCCAAT
This sequence comes from Gammaproteobacteria bacterium, assembly GCA_029882975.1. Lineage (NCBI taxonomy): Bacteria > Pseudomonadati > Pseudomonadota > Gammaproteobacteria > Gammaproteobacteria bacterium. The sequence continues at coordinate 49,445 of JAOUJW010000037.1, read as the reverse complement.
TCGGTAGGAAACGGGCCGGAGCCTACCCTTGTGGTATAGGCTTTGGTGATTCCCAAAATATAGTCAAAGCGGGCCGGGCCCACGCCACTGCCGGTGGCGGCATTGCCTGCGGTGGTGTTGGATGAAGTTACATATGGATAAGTACCGTGATCAATGTCCAACAAGGCGCCCTGAGCCCCTTCGAACAAAATGCCTTCGCCACGTTGTTGCATTTGATACAGGTCTTCCGGTACATCAGCAACCAATGGGCTGATGCGTTCGGCCAGGGCCAGGGTGTCATCCAACACTTTTTGGAAATCCACGGCTTCAACTTTGTAATAATTCTGCAGGGCAAAATTGTGATAATCCAGAACTTCGCCCAGCTTAGCGGCAAACCGCTCTCTATGCAGCATATCCCCCACACGCAAACCGCGACGGGAGACTTTGTCCTCGTAGGCAGGGCCAATACCCCGTCCGGTAGTACCGATAGCGGATTTACCACGGGCAATCTCACGGGCATGGTCCAGAGCCACATGGTAGGGCAGGATCAAGGGGCAGGCTTCGCTGATTTTCAGGCGAGACATTACCGGAACTTGACGTTGCTCCAGCATCTCGATTTCTTCCACCAGAGCTTTAGGGTCAACCACCACACCGTTGCCAATATAACATTGCACATTGTCACGCAAAATTCCTGAGGGAATCAGGTGCAAAATGGTTTTTTCACCATTAATCACCAGGGTATGTCCGGCATTATGGCCCCCCTGAAAACGTACCACGGCTCCGGCTCGATCGGTGAGCAAATCCACCACCTTACCTTTACCTTCATCCCCCCACTGGGTGCCGATTACCACTACATTTTTACCCATCACGCTGTTCCTATATTAAAACTGGCTCTATTGCTGTTTTACTGTCATTGCGGGTACTAACGCAGCACCCACTCCCCTTCGATTAACTCCAAAACCTGATCGCACTGCAGTTCCTTAGCTCCTCCCGTCTGGCCGGGCAATTGCTGCACCACTCGTTGTCCGGAGGCTCGCAAGTCCGCTATTTTTTTCAACAGTGCGGGGTCCGATCCCGCGGGGGCAAATATAGCATTTTTTGTGCTGGGTTCCGATGACCCCAGGCGCATTAATGTGCGTAAATCGGCACTAAATCCGGTGGCGGGCCGAGCCCGGCCAAAGGTTTTACCAATGTCGTCGTAACGGCCGCCTTGGGCCAGAGCCTGTCCTAAATCCGGATGATAGGCGGCAAAAACAACACCGGTGTGGTATTTAATCCCGCGAACCTCTGCAAAATCATAGTGTAAGGGAATTTGGGGATGGCGGGCACTGACCAGTTGAGCGACCTGCTCCATTTCGCTTATCGCCTGTTTTACCTCTGCAGTGGCGGCGCTGAGCTTTTGCCGTGCCAACTCAAAGACTTCGGTGCCTCCATTGAGCCAGGCCAAAGCGGCCAACATGTCGCGGTGGTCTTGCTGCAATGACAGTTGATGTAAATAGGCGTCAATCTCCGGCACCGCTTTTCGCTGCAAGGCATTGAATAAAAAATCTTTTTGTTCTTTATCCAAAGCCGCCTGTGTAGCCAGGCCCTGAAAAATTCCCACATGCCCAATATCCACATAGCTTTGGATACCCGCAAAAGCCAGCACCTCTAACATCAAGCACAGCATTTCCGCATCGCTCTCAACACCCGCGTGGCCATACAACTCCGCGCCAATTTGGATCAGGCTTCGAGAACTGGCAAATTCATCACTGCGGGCGCGTAATACGGTACCCATATAACAAAGCCGGGTCGGTTCATTCCGACGCAATCGATGCGCATCAATACGGGCCACTTGAGTGGTCATATCGGCCCGAATACCCATGGTACGGCCGGTTTTCTGGTCCAGAAGTTTGAAGGTTTGCAGATCCAGTTCGGTACCCATACTGGTGAGTAGGGATTCGATATACTCCACGAAGGGCGGCATGACGATGTCGTAACCCCAATTGTGCATGAGATCCAGCAGTTGCCGTCGTAACAGCTCCAGACGCCGGGCGTCCTCGGGTAACAACTCTTCTATGCCTTCCGGCAATATCCAACGATCATCTTTCATGTTTGATTTTCTAAAAAACCTCTGCTCAGAGATTAGCCAGGTACAACAGTAACACGCCCAGAACCATACTCACCAGGGCCGAGGAACGCAAACTTTTATTTTCCATTCACTTGACGAAATGCCTGAGGATTTAAGAACGCAAACAACCCCTATAACCAGCAACAGGGCTAATGCTACAACAGTTCATGCCACATAGGATTGTCGTACGGCTTCGCGGTCATTTTTATAGACAAAAACGCCGCCCCCTCTAACATTGCCGGGCCCGGAAGGCCCGGCTGCCTAATTATTATTTAAAGTACTTAAAAAACTCAGAGTTGGGCTCTATGACCAATACGTCATTTTTATCGGCGAAGGTGGTCTTGTAGGCGTTCAAACTTCGATACAGGGAATAAAACTCTGCGTCTTTCTTGTAAGCGTCAGCATAAATCTTGGAAGCCTTGGCGTCTCCGTCACCTTTGAGGGTCTCGGCTTCTTTGAATGCGGTAGCCTCAATGATGGTCGCCTCACGATTGGCTTCAGCCTTGATTTTTTCCGCCTCTTCCCGACCTCGGGCTCGATAGTCCTTGGCAACACGCTCACGCTCCGCTTCCATTCGACTGTAAACGGAGGCGCTGACGTTTTCAGCCAAGTCCACCCGTTTGATGCGAACATCCACCACTTCGATACCGAAGGTTTCGGCCAGTTTGTTCGCTTCTGCGTTAATCAAATCCATGATTTCTTTACGTTCCCCGGAAATCACTTCCTGGATGGTACGTTTACCAAACTCGCCGCGTAAGCCGTCTTTAATAAACTGTGACAATCGTTCGTTGGCTCGCAGGGCATCACCACCGGTGGTGGTGTAATAGCTGGAAACATTATTAATGCGCCATTTGACAAAAGAATCCACGATGACGTTCTTTTTCTCACTGGTTAAATAACGCTCCGGTTTGGCATCCAGGGTTTGAATCCGGGAGTCAAACTTGCGCACATTGTTCACAAAGGGCATTTTAAAGTACAAGCCCGGAGCGAAATCGGTTTTAACAATTTCCCCCAAACGGAACAATATAACTTTGTCACGCTCGTCAACAATGAACACGGCAAAGGAAGCAACCAGCAAAATTGCCACCGCAATAAACCCGCCTAACATTTTAAGTTGTGCCATTATCTTTCCCCCCGGCGTCGGCGTTCACGGCGCCGTTCCACTTTCACGGGCTCCTCTTCTACAATCACCGGCGTTTGTGATATCTGAGACCTTACATTTTGATCCATCAGTCGATCCAAAGGCAGATACATCAGGTTATTGCCGCCTTTCACATCCACCATGATTTTGGTGGCATTCGTCATGACGGTTTCCACGGATTCCAGGTATAGACGTTTCCGGGTTACCTGAGGCGCCCGCTTGTATTCCTCCAGTATCTTCAGGAAGCGATTGGCTTCACCCTGGGCTTCCAGGATAACTTTATCCCGATAAGCCTTGGCTTCCGCAACCAACACCGCCGCATTACCTCGGGCCTTAGGCAAGACCTCATTGGCATGGGCCTGAGCTTTATTGATGGCTCGCACATTATCCTCACGAGCTTTTACGGCATCTTCAAACGCGGCTTGCACCTGCTCAGGTGGTTGGGCATCCTGCATATTGACACTGGTGATTTCCAATCCGGTGTTGTAGCGATCCAGAATTTCCTGAGTAAGCGCATGTGCTTTCGAGGCGATTTCAGTTCGGCCTTCGGTCAGAACAAAGTCCATATTATTGCCACCGATAATTTCACGCACAGCACTTTCAGTGGCCTGGCGTAGCGTGATATCGGGCTCGGTCACTTTAAACAGATAATCACTGGCACTTTTCACCTTGTATTGCACTGCCATTTTAATATCAACAATGTTTTCGTCTTTGGTGAGCATGAGTGACTCGCGTCCAATATTGGACTGGCGCGAAGATCCGGACCCGGATCCGGATCCGGAACCACTGCGATAACCAATGGTGGCACTGCGGATATTCTGGATATCCACCACTTCCACGCTTTGAATAAAACGTGGGAACCAATGCGGCCCAGGTAAAGTGGTTTCTTTATAAGCACCGAACTGCAATACCACACCACGGCGACCCTCGTCGATGATGTAGATTCCGGAAGCCCCCCAGATAGCTGCAGCAAGAAGTATGATGGCGCCCAAACCAATGGACCCCCCCTTACCGGAACTCGAACCGGATTGACCGCGGCCTTTGCCACCACCAAATAAGGCACCGAATTTCTCCTGCATTTTTTTTACAACCTCATCAAGGTCTGGCGGTCCCTGATCTCCACCGCCATTACCCCAAGGGTCTTTTTTTCCAGAACCTCCCGGCTCATTCCAGGCCATTCATCTACTCCATATTTGTTTAGAAACAGTTTTAAAAATCTGATGCGTCGCCTGGCCAATCGCTCCCGGCTCCTGCCTCCCACGAAACTTGTGCATCCCCCGCAGATCCATGGACCTTGCGGCAAAATGCCAACCGTGGCAAGAGCAAATTACGCCGGCTCCGCCCAACCTACCGAATTTTACAAAAACGCAAAGATTCCCCGGTAATTACGCGCCAAGGGGTGAATTGTAGGACCCTCTCCGCTTAGCCGCAACCGTTTGATGCGGCTTTTTGTTCATCTTCGCCGTCCAACAAGGAAATTACACCCATTACTGAGGTGATATTTTCCAATTCCTTACTGTCTATGGTGACCTGTAACAACAAGTCTGTACCACTCATTCTTTCGTTGTGCACTTGACCGTTTCGATACAAATGGGCGCGTATATCGCCGGCTTCTACTGGAAACTTGACCCAAGTGGTTTGCACTTGACGGTTAAATTCTTCCTTTAAAGCTTGTTGCAATAAATCCACTCCATTGCCGGTCGCCGCAGATAACCACACTCGCTTGATCTTACCATCCGCATCCCGGTCAATTCGGGGTTCGCTTTGTTCCAGACAGTCTATCTTATTGTACACCTCGATCTGACGCACGGCATCAGCGCCGATTTCCTCCAGCACCAAATTCACCTGATCTATATTATCTTTGTAGTTAACATCGCCGGCGTCAACCACGTGCAGCAATAAAGCCGCCTCGCGGGTTTCTTCCAGGGTGGATTTAAACGCTTCCACCAGATCATGGGGGAGTTGTCGAATAAAACCTACCGTATCCGCCAGTATAATGGAATCGCCATAGTCCAGAGGCACACGCCGCAAAGTGGGATCCAATGTGGCGAACAATTGATCAGCCGCATACACGGCAGAGCTGGTCATACGATTAAACAATGTGGATTTACCGGCATTGGTATACCCAACCAAAGACACGGTGGGAATTTCTGCCTTTTGACGGGCTCTGCGCCCCTGGTGCCGACTATTTTGTACTTTTTGTAAGCGCTTTTTCAGTTGTTTTATACGTACGCCGATAAGACGTCGGTCCGTTTCCAACTGGGTTTCCCCCGGACCACGCAAACCTATACCACCCTTTTGGCGTTCCAAGTGAGTCCATCCGCGAACCAAGCGCGTAGATAGGTGTTGCAGTTGCGCCAGCTCAACTTGCAGACGACCCGCATGGGACGAGGCTCTTTGAGCAAATATGTCCAATATCAATCCGCTGCGATCCAATACCTGGCACTGTAACAGACGTTCCAGATTACGTTCCTGAGCCGGTGTCAGCTCATGATCCACCAGTACCAAATCGGCATTTTCACTTTTCAGTAACACCGCCACCTCTTCGGCTTTGGCGGCTCCGATTAAATACTTGGGTTCCGGGGTACGACGAGAACCTGTCACCACAGCAACAGGCGTGGCACCTGCTGATACAGCCAGTTCTCGAAACTCCTGAATTTGTTCATCACCGGAATTGGATGAAAAATTGATATGGACAAGTATCGCTCGTTCACCCGATTGGGGGCGCTCAAACAAGGGCGCCCCCTACCGAACAGGTACTAAAAAATCTGGGGACAAATTTATGAACTTCTTGGTTCTGAATTGGTTTCGCTGGCTGGCAACTTAACATTACGTGCCGGAACCACTGTTGAAATTGCATGTTTATACACCATTTGACTAACGCTGTTCTTCAGAAGTACTACGAATTGATCAAACGAATCAATTTGCCCTTGTAGTTTAATGCCGTTAACGAGATAGATCGCCACGGGTACTCGTTCTTTTCTCAGAGCATTTAAGAAAGGGTCTTGTAGTGATTGCCCTTTTGGCATGTCAAAATCTCCTCAATTTTATCTTTGTTGTATAAATTAGGAGGAAATCACAAAGTCCATGATCTCGCCCAATTAAGCGCGCCGGTTCGCGGAAATGCCGCAAACTTACAAAAACTATAGCACATTAGGTTGATTTCCATATTGAAAGTTCAAAAAATGGTGTCGAATCTCAACTTTTTCAATACATTTGGTAAAATTTCTTGCTCAGTGGGGTCAAACCACTGGGCATTGGCCTCAGAACGCAACCAGGTTAACTGCCGTTTGGCGTATTGGCGGGTTGCAAACAGGATTTTTTCCTCGAGCTGGACACGCTCTAATTCGCCCTGCAAATATTGCCATACCTGCCGATATCCGACAGCGCGCATGGACGGCAGTTCCGCGTTCAGATCACCTCGCTCCCACAGGCCTTGAACTTCTTCAATAAACCCCTGTTGCATCATAATGTTAAGACGTGCAGCGATACGTTCATGCAGCACGGTTCGATCCTGCGGCGCGACGACTATTTTACTGATGTTATATGGAGGAGCGTCATCCCTGCCTTTGGCCATCAGTTCACTCATAGACATTCCGGTGATCTCATAAACTTCCAAAGCGCGCTGGATTCGTTGTGGGTCATTGGGATGGATCCGTTGTGCCGCCTCCGGGTCCACTTGACGCAAACGCCGGTGTACCTGCTCCCATCCCTGTTGTTGCGCCCACTGTTCGATTTTCTGACGCACCTGAGCATTCGCTTGCGGTAAGGGAGACAGGCCTTGCTCCAAAGCCCGAAAATACAGAAAAGTCCCGCCCACCAACAGGGGAATCTTACCCGCTCGCTGTATTTCCTCCATGGCCAGTAAAGCATCCTGACGAAACCGAGCGGCGGAATAAGTTTCTGAAGGATCACAAATATCAATAAGCCGGTGCGGGGCCTGTTGTAGCAAGCGGGCATCCGGTTTGGCCGTACCGATATCCATACCCCGATACACCAAAGCTGAGTCGACACTGATAATCTCACAGGGTAGTTGCTGCACCAACTCAAATGCCAACGCAGTTTTCCCCGAGGCCGTTGGACCCATTAGAAATATTGCGGGATACAAAGAGATTCCTTAGTCGATGGCGTATGCCAAAATCACCGCGTCTTCGCGCCCGTGAGAAGTGGGATAGTAATTTTTACGCAGTCCCACCTGATTAAAGCCTATTTTACTGTACAGATGCAGGGCCGCATGATTGGAAGGTCTGACTTCTAAAAACAGTGAATCCACTTGTTTGGATTTCGCTAATGCAATCACGCGCCGTAACAAGGTTTCACCCAGTCCACGCCGCTGCTGCTCTGTGCGGGTGCACAGATTCAGCAAATGCGCCTCGCCCGCGCCACTGGACATAATGGCATAGCCGGCCACCTCGCCGTCATGCTCCCCCACCAGGCAATCGTAGCCCACGCGCAGGCAATCCAGAAAAATCTGCCGGGTCCAGGGAAAAGCATACATCTGCATTTCGATATCCATAACGGCAATCACATCACCTGCCTGCATAGGCCGTACATCAAAGCTTGGCTGCTGCATAACGGCGCTCACTGCAGCAACCCCTGTTGTTCCAATTCCTTTTTCTCCAAGCTTCGATACACCTGCATGGCATATAATAAGTCCTGCCAGGCTTTACGTTTCTCTTTACCGGAGCGCAGCAAATAGGCCGGATGGTAAGTTACAATCACGGGTATATCACAATATTCAAAGCGTTGTTTGCGCAATCGCCCCACGGCCGTGTCAGTGCGCAACAAATTTTGCGCCGCAATACGACCTAATGCCAGGATCAATCGGGGTTGAATCAACTGAATTTGCGCCTGCAAATAGCCTTCACACTGCTGCACCTCTTCGGGGCGTGGATCACGGTTATTCGGCGGACGACATTTGAGGATATTGGCAATATATACTTGCTCTCGTTTCAACCCCATGGCGAGCAACATTTCATTCAGCAGTTGCCCCGCCCGCCCCACAAAGGGCTCCCCCTGAAGATCCTCATCGGCTCCGGGAGCTTCGCCGATAACCATCCAACGAGCTTGCATGTCCCCTACCCCAAATACGGCCTGGGTGCGATTTTGGTGTAAAGAGCACTTATCACAGTGTTGCACCCGGTACTGCAGAGTTTTCCAGTCCGCCGGGGGCGAGTTCGGGGATGATCGCGGTACAGATTCCCTTTGCGGCTCCGGCACAGCGACCGGACTCTGGATTGACTCCAGGGAGTGTGCCCGCGCCGAAACCTTGCAACTGTCATCCACACCCGTCTCCGGAGTGAGCTTCAGTTCCCAGGTCTGTATGCCCAGCGCTTGAAGATATTGTTGCTGCAATGTATCCACTTTAGTCCGTACTCTTGTCTCTATACCTGCGGGTGTTGTCTTTGCTCCGGCGCAACAATTTTGTTTAAAGCATTAATATAGGCTTTAGCTGATGCAATCACTATATCTGTATCGGCACCCTGGCCGTTAACTATATGTCCGGCTTTTTCCAGTCTGACCGTAACTTCTCCCTGTGAGTCCGTGCCCGTGGTGATGTTGTTGACCGAATACAACTGCAGCGTACTCTCGCTTTTGACGACGGATTCAATAGCCTGATATGCCGCATCCACCGGCCCTCCGCCTTCGCTGCTGGCATTTTGCTCCTTACCGTCAATGGTCACGGTCACCTGCGCGCAAGGCGTTTCCCCGGTTTCAGAACACACCTTCAATGAAACCAATTTGATGCGTTCGTTCACAGATTCCAGGTTTGCGGTGGTAGCCAAGGCCTGTAAATCGTCATCGTAAATTTCGTGCTTCTTGTCCGCCAATTCCTTAAAACGAAGAAACGTCTGGTTTAATTCCTGCTCAGAGGCGAAGCTGATACCCAATTCCTGTAAGCGGGTTTTAAATGCATTGCGCCCGGAATGTTTACCCAGCACCATGCGATTGGTGCTCCAGCCCACATCCTCGGCACGCATAATTTCGTAAGTTTCCCGGCTTTTCAACACGCCGTCTTGATGAATTCCCGACTCGTGAGCAAATGCGTTTACCCCTACAATGGCCTTATTGGGCTGCACGGTAAAACCGGTGATTCCGGACACCAAGCGGGAACAAGGTACTATTTGTGTTTTATCGATATGACCGACATTACAGGGAAAAATATCCTGGCGTGTGGTTACGGCCATGACCACTTCTTCCAAAGAGGCATTGCCGGCCCGTTCTCCCAAACCATTGATGGTGCATTCTACCTGCCGGGCACCATTGAGTACGGCCGATAAGGAATTGGCCACGGCCAAACCCAAATCGTTGTGGCAATGTACCGAAAATACCGCCTTGTCTGAGTTGGGCACTTTTTCAATTAACTGGCGTATCAAAGATCCGAACTGATCGGGCACATTGTATCCCACGGTGTCCGGGATATTGACCGTGCGCGCGCCCGCATCAATAACCGCTTCCAATACCCGGCACAAAAAATCCAACTCAGAGCGACCGGCGTCTTCGGGTGAAAACTCCACATTATCTGTAAATTGCCGAGCCCGTTTCACCGCATACACCGCTTGATCCAACACTTCCTGAGACGACATACGCAATTTCATTTTCATGTGGATGGGCGAAGTGGCTATAAAGGTATGGATACGTGCCGATGCTGCTCCCTTAAGCGCCTCGCCGGCACGGTCTATGTCTTTGTCCAAGGCTCGAGCCAAACCACAGACAGTACTGTTTTTGATGGTATTAGCCACTGCCTGCACCGCTTCGAAATCTCCCTGACTGGCGATAGGAAACCCCGCTTCGATCACGTCCACATGCATTTTTTCCAGCGCGGTGGCAATTCGAATTTTTTCTTCTTTGGTCATAGACGCGCCCGGGCTTTGTTCCCCATCACGCAACGTGGTATCAAAAATTATCAACTTCTCGCTCATGGTATTGCTCCGTATTTGTGCGCATCATACCAGTTTGTATGATTTTTGGCGCATGCTTTTGTTCGCTTCTCCCTTAGATGTGAACCGTCCCATTGGGGACAACACGCCGACCGCGTTGTTAAGAAACGCAGGATAAGGGTAGATAAACTGGATATTTTTTAAGTAGGATTCACTGCCCGCAGGGCAGCAGCAGAACGGCCGGTAGAGCAGCCACGGAAAAAGAGAAGAAGTTGTCAAGAAGGTTAAAATTCATAACATAAATAAAACATAAAAAACTAAAAGATTCAAGTCTCCAATGCCAATGTTATGAGCTTTGACACATTGAACCGGGCAGTCTGGAAATCTTGGGGTTAGATCTTGGTTTTAGGCACCCAATAAGCGGCAGATAGTTAGTTCAGATGTTTGCGCTCCTCGTCATCCCCTGTGGACCCCAATCCGGAGTTCGCGTCAGGCAAAGCATCCTCTTGCTCCACCTCGGTTTGCTGCGGTGATACTGCCGCTCTCGCCGCGCGTTTGGCTTTAAGTCGTTGGCGCAATGTGGGAATCATAAAAACGGGCCCCGACATGGCATACAGAAAAAATATACAAAACAATACGGTGGGCGGATCAAAAGAGATAAACACAAACACCAGCACCAGTACCAGCATGGCTACAAACGGGACTTTGCCTTTCAAATCCAAATCTTTGAAACTGCGGTAACGCACATTACTGACCATGAGCACACCGCAGGCAACCGTCAGGATAAACGCCACAATTTTCAGGTCTGCGCCGGTGAAATTGAAGTCCACCGCCACCCAGACACCACCCATCACTGTAGCTGCCGCAGCCGGACTGGCCAAACCTTGAAAATAGCGCTTGTCGGCAACACCCACCTGGGTATTAAATCGCGCCAATCGCAACGCAGCCGCCGCTGTGTATATAAAGGCCGCCAGCCAACCGGGTTTTCCCAGTTGACTCAAAGACCAAGCATACATGACCAAAGCCGGTGCCACACCGAAGGAAACCATGTCTGCCAAACTGTCGTATTGAGCCCCAAAATCCGTCTGGGTGTTAGTGAGACGAGCCACCCGGCCGTCCAAGCCATCCATCACCATGGCAATAAAAACGGCTATGGCGGCCGCTTCATAGCGCCCACCCATGGCCGCCACCACAGCATAGAATCCTGAAAACAAACAGGCTGTGGTAAACAAATTGGGTAACAGGTATATACCCCGTCGTCTTTTCTTTTCTTCACTGCTGAGCGGTTTTTCCGAGCCGTTGTCCATATGCTGTTCCCGACTGCTTGATTAGCTTGATTGGTAGTAAATTGGTTTGCAATTTGTCATTTGGGTTTGGTTGTTTAATCCGGCATTTGCAGTTTCGTCCAACTGTAGTTTCGTCTAACTGTCGTTTCGTCTAACTGTCGTTTCGTCTAACTGTCGTTTCGTCTAACTGTCGTTTCGTCAGCCCTAGTGCACCAAAGTCGCCAATGTGTCCGAACCGGCGTGCACTCTATCACCTTTTTGGGTTTCAATCCGAGAGGAATTCGGCACGTACACATCCACAATGGCTCCAAAAGGTGCTATGCCGCAACGCTGCCCCTGTCCCACTCGCTCCCCACTGTGTACATAGCAATGCGGTCGTTTCAAAACATGGGACGGTTTAACCGTGAGTATCACATCGTCCTGCTCATCACTTTGCACCCATTGGGCAAAGCGGTCGCAACCTGCTTGGCTTTCGGTATGTTCGCGTGGAAGCCATTGCTTCAGGACCTTGCCCTCCATGGGGCTGCGTATGGTGTAAACATCGGCCGGCCCCATGCGCAAACAGATTTTCACAACGGCCGCGTCAGTATATGGGCTGGCGTCCACCGTCTCCACGGCCAGCACTGTTCCGTCCACCGGGCTCACCACCGCAAGGGGCTTGGGTGGAACCGGACGGTTAGGATCTCGAAATAAATAGGCAGCCCCCAGGGTTAGCAACCACAATGGAATCGCAACGATGACTCCCAGAGCATAGTGAACTGTAAAAGAAACCAGAACCAGCACCGTGATAACCAGCCACGCTTCCCGAGCCACCAAAGGGTATCGTTTATTTACCATCTCACACTCAACCCCAACTCATGCGCACCAAATGGCATACACGCGCAGCCACAGTCCGTCCCTTGGATATCCAACTGAAACGGACTGCGACACAACTGTTTCTACCTTACAACGACGATTAGTTCTTGGTTTTATCCACGATCTTGTTTTTTGAGATCCAGGACATCATGCTGCGTAACTTCTCGCCCACCACTTCGATTTGGTGTTCACGACCAATGCGGCGTTTGGCTTTTAAGGTCGCGGCGCCGGATTGGTTCTCCAGAATAAATTCACGCGCGAACTCACCGTTTTGTATTTCAGTGAGAATGCGACGCATTTCGTCCTTAGTCTCACCGGTGATCACACGCGGACCACGGGTCAAATCACCATATTCCGCAGTATTGGAAATGGAATAACGCATATTGGCAATACCGCCTTCATACATTAAATCCACAATCAATTTGAGCTCGTGCAGACATTCGAAATAGGCCATTTCAGGAGCGTAACCGGCTTCCACCAGCGTTTCGAAACCCGCTTGTACCAGTGCCGTGGCACCGCCGCACAATACCGCCTGCTCACCAAACAAATCGGTCTCGGTTTCTTCACGAAAGTTGGTTTCAATAATCCCGGCACGACCACCACCATTAGCTGAGGCATAGGACAGGGCAAGCTCTTTGGCTTTGCCGGATGCATTTTGATATACCGCAATCAAGCTGGGAACACCACCACCCTGGGTATAGGTTGAACGAACCAAATGACCGGGTCCTTTCGGAGCAATCATAATTACATCCAGATCTGCTCGCGGCTCAATTTGCCCAAAGTGAATATTAAAACCGTGTGCAAAAGCCAGAGCCGCACCTTCTTTGATGTTAGGGGCCACGTTATCACGATACAATTTGGCCTGATGCTCATCCGGCGCCAGAATCATCACCACATCGGCATTTTTAACCGCCGCGTCAATATCCTGTACATTTAAACCACTTTGCTCTGCCTTGATCGCTGATGCGGAACCGGCGCGCAAACCTACAGTAACGTCTACCCCGGATTCTTTCAAATTGTTCGCGTGGGCGTGTCCTTGGGAACCATAACCGATGATGGAAACTTTTTTACCCTGAATTAAGGAAAGGTCACAATCCTTATCGTAATAAATATTCATTGTTCTAAGATATCTCCTGTACTAAATAGCTTTAAAATTTTTTTTACCGTTGGGTCCGATTAGATGTGCAAGGCTTTTGAACCTCTGGAAATGGCCGCCACACCCGAACGTACGGTTTCCAATATGGGGGAACCCAGAGAACGGATAAAAGCGTCCAGCTTGGGCCCGGAACCGGTCAATTCGATGGTATAAGTGGATTCACTGACATCAATAATGCGGCCGCGAAAAATATCCACCAACCGCTTCACTTCATCCCGATCCGCCCCATTGGTGGATACTTTAATCATCATCATTTCCCGTTCAATGTGATCACCTTCGGTTAAATCCACCAACTTAACCACATCCACAAGTTTGTTAAGCTGTTTGGTTATTTGCTCGATAATATTATCCGAGCCGCTGGTCACCAGGGTAATGCGGGATAAGGTCTGATCTTCCGTAGGCGCGACCGTCAGGGATTCTATATTGTACCCCCGGGCCGAAAATAAACCGGCAACACGCGACAAGGCACCTGCTTCATTTTCCAATAATATAGAAATAATATGCCGCATTATGCCAACTCCCGGGATGAAGACAGAAACATCTCATTATGACCTTGGCCGGTCATAATCATGGGATACACATTTTCTGACTGGTCCGTAATAAAATCCAAAAACACCAGTCGTTTCTTGTACTTGCCGAAGGCCTCTCGCAGGGCCGGCTCCACGTCTGCCGGTTTGGTCACCTGAATACCCACGTGGCCATAGCTCTCCGCCAGTTTAACAAAGTCAGGCAAAGCTTCCATATAGGAGTGGGAGTAACGACTTTCGTAAATAAACTCTTGCCATTGCCGCACCATACCCATGTAGCGGTTGTTGAGATTCACCAGTTTGACGGGTAAATCGTATTGCTTGCAGGTAGACAGTTCCTGGATACACATTTGGATACTGGCTTCACCGGTAACACAAACCACCGGATCGTCAGGAAAGGCCAGTTGCACCCCCATGGCAGCGGGTAGGCCAAAGCCCATGGTTCCCAGACCACCTGAGTTGATCCAGCGACGAGGTTTGTTAAATTTGTAGAACTGCGCCGTAAACATTTGATGCTGCCCCACATCGGAGGTAACGAAAGCATCGCCGCCCGTTACTTCATAGAGTTTTTCCAAAACATATTGAGGCTTGATCAATTCACTGTTACGGTCATAATTTAGACAATTTTCTTTCTGCCACTCTCTGATTTGTCCCCACCATTGCTTCAAAGCCGTGGCATCGGGCTTGTTTTTGCGAGATTTGATCTCGGCGATTAAATTCTGTAGCACTTCCTTCACATCACCCACGATGGGCACATCCACTTGAATGTTCTTGGATATGGATGAAGGATCAATGTCGATATGGATTATTTTGGCATCCGGGCAGAACTTCTCCGTATCCCCCGTTACCCGGTCATCGAAACGAGCACCAATTGCCAATAACACATCGCAATCATGCATGGCCATATTGGCTTCGTAAGTGCCGTGCATACCTAACATACCCACAAATTGTTCATCGGAGGCAGGATAAGCGCCCAGGCCCATCAGGGTATTGGTTATCGGGAAACCCAATAAACGGGCAAATGCAGTTAATTCTTCATGGGCGTTGCTCAAAACAACACCGCCGCCACTGTAAATCATGGGTTTTTTAGCGCCTAAAATCAGGTCTACCGCTTTCTTTTCTTGGCGCGGGTGTCCCTTGCATACGGGATTATAAGAGCGCATTTCCAAAGATTTGGGAAATTCATAGGGTACTTTTAAATTAGGCGCGGTAATATCTTTGGGAATATCCACTACCACCGGACCCGGTCGGCCGGTGCTGGCCACGTAGAAGGCTTTTTTCAGGGTAAGCGCCAAATCTTCCAGGTTTTTCACCAAAAAATTATGCTTAACGCAGGGACGGGTAATTCCCACACTGTCTACTTCCTGAAAGGCATCACTGCCTATAAATTGGGTAGCCACCTGACCGGTGATGATCACCATAGGAATGGAATCCAGGTAGGCCGTGGCGATACCCGTAACTGCATTGGTGGCCCCAGGACCTGAAGTGACTAAAACCACGCCGGTTTTTCCGGTGGCGCGGGCATATCCATCGGCCGCGTGAGTAGCACCCTGTTCATGGCGAACCAGTATGTGCTTAATTTTGTCGCGCTTGTACAATTCATCATAAATGTGCAGCACGGCACCGCCGGGATACCCAAACAGGTACTCCACACCCTCATCTTCGAGGAACCGGATTAGAATTTCTGAACCGCTTAATTCCACAGCAAACTCTCTCTTATTTGATTGACCCAAATCCACTCTGCGACATGGTTTTTCGACTTTGCGGTACAAAGAAGCACGCTCTAGCCAAACAGGGAAAAGTAACGTGCAACCCCGGTCTGCGTCAAGACTTTTTCCACCACAGCACCCGGCACCACTCTCTATGGCCACCCTCAGCTCACGCTCAGGCACAAAACCCTGCATGCCTCCGGGATATCCACCGCAGTTCCCCAGAAAGCAGTATACAAACCTTATTTGCAAATGATAAAATATTATATCAATTAATGATGTATGCTTAGTACCGGATGGAACTGTTTTTTATGGTCGGGGGCCCAGAACTTTGTTAATTCATCTGTTGTCTCTTCCACTGCTGTCCTCGTGTTCGCCGAAAACCGCAATTTTTTCTGAAAATCGGTTTTCCACGAAACAATTTTCAAGTTTTGACCATTGAAGCCGAAATACAGATTCGAATTTCATGTTAACAACATCTAGTACAGAAGCCGTGAAAAAAATAGTTATCGAAGGTATTACACAAAATGGCCGCAAATTTCGGCCAAGCGACTGGGCCGAACGCATGAGCGGCGCCCTGTCCACATTCGGCCGGGACCAAAGAATCCGCTATTCCCCATTGCTGCGTCCTATGACCATCAACGGTGTAAAATGCGTCTCCGTTGACCCCCTATTGAAGGAAACCTACCCGGAAATGTACACTTACATTATGAGCTGGGTGGACAACAACCATCTCAACATGTTTGAGCTGGAAGACGAAAAAGTGGTTAACTCTTGATACCACTGTAAAAATTTACAAAACTGATCTGTATAAATCTGTTTTCAGGTGTAAAACCTTGTAAACTCCTCCGCATTACTATTTTGCGGAGGAGTTTGTCATGCCTTACTTAAGCATCCAGACCAATCAAGGCCCGGATCAAATCAACACCAATGAATTGCTGCGAAAAGCCTCTTTGACGGTGGCGGAAATTTTGGGTAAACCGGAGAGCTATGTGATGGTGGCATTGCCCGATCCCGTCCCCATGATGTTTGCCGGCAGCTCTGAGCCTTTAGCGTATCTGGAACTTAAAAGTATCGGTTTGCCTGACGCCCAAACTTCCCAATTGTCGCAAAGTCTGTGCGCCTTGATTTCCGACCAGTTGGGAATTGATCAAAACCGGGTTTATATCGAATTCAGTAATGCCCCTGGAAACTTATGGGGTTGGGATGGCGGAACCTTTTAGTCGCTTAACGAAGCTTTACATTAAAGCGCATCACGTAACACTACCAGTGGTGGTTTCGCCAGCACTTTCCGCGCACCCAAGGTGCCCCCCACTCCCACTCCCAAGGCGCCGCCTAATAGGCCCAGTAACGGAATCCACGGATTAAATGCATAAGCCAACTCCAACACCTGTACCGAAACTACATAAGCCAACACCAGTGCCAGAGCCGCAGCCAGTATGCCCGCCAAAGCCCCCACCACCGCAAACTCCGCTACCAGGCCCTGCAATAAACGCCGGCGTTTTGCTCCCAAGGCGCGGAGAATCGCGTTTTCCCGTACCCTTTGGTCCTGAGTCGTTTGAATGGCTGCGTACAAAACCATTAATCCTGCTAACAGTGTGAACATAAAAACGTACTCTACCGCCAAATTGACCTTATCCATAATATTACGTACTTGATCCATCACGGCGGAAATATCCACCACGGTTAAATTGGGAAAACGTTTGACCAGTTGCTCCAAAATTTCTGTTCGATCTTGGGTCAGGTGAAAACTGGTGATATAGCTGACCGGATACTCAGCTAACACCGGCGGTAAAATCACAAAGAAATTAGGACGAAAACTATCCCATTGTACCGTGCGTATACTGGTCACTTTAGCCTTAAACAAGGAGCCTGAAATCATGAAACTCAACTCGTCGCCCAGTTCAATTCCCAGGGTCTTGGCGATACCTTGCTCCAAGGAGATTTCATTGCGCCACTGTCCGTTGTCCGGCCACCAAGCGCCGGCGACGATTTTGTTGTCTTCCTGCATCCTACGGGCCCAGGACAAATTAAATTCACGATTCAACAGGTTCTTAGCTCGTTGTTCCTCATACTTGCCTGTATCTATTTGGATACCATTAATGGTTTGAAGCCGGCCGCGAACCATGGGAAACAAGGACACCTTACTCAGACCTTGTTGTTGGAAAAATTCCAAAACCGCCTCGGTTTGGTGCTTTTGAATATTGATGACAAAGCGGTTGGCGGCATCTTGTGGCAACTTATTTTGCCACGCCTGAAGAATATCTCCGCGCACCAGCGTCAACAACAACATCACCATGATACCCACCCCAAAAGCCAGCACCTGCACCACGCTGGCGGCCGGTTTGCGCACGATGTTTTTAATTCCAAAACGCCAAGCCACCCCCTCGCCTAACGGCACTCGGGTTAATGCCAAAACCAGTACATACGCCAGCGCAATCAACACCAGGGTGGTCACCAGCAAGCCGGCCAAAACAATCCCGCCCAACTTCAAATCGCCGGACTGCCACAGCACTAACAACAGCAAAGCAATAATTCCCAGCAAATAGGACGACAGGGACAAAGGCGGGATGGAACCCAGTTCGCGCCGAAACACCCGCAAGGTAGACACCCGCTTCAAACGCATCACCGGGGGTAAAGCAAAACCCAACAAACCCACCATGCCAATAACAAATCCGGTAAGCACCGGCCAAGCCGAAGGCATGGGTAGGCGCACCAATAACAGCTGCCCCAGCAAATCCGCCAAGACGCTTTGGGCAGCGTAACCAAAACCACAGCCCAGCGCACTGGCAACCAGACTCAATATCAATAGTTGAAAAAAATAGATCTGAGTAATCTGTACTTGACGCGCCCCCAAACAACGCAGGATGGCACAGGCGTTTAGATGCCGTTCGGCAAAGCGACGTGCAGACAGCGCCACCGCAACACAGGCCAGAATCACACTGACGATGGCCGCCAGCCCCAGAAATTGTTGCGCCCGCTGCAATGCGATACGTACCTCCTGACGTGCATCTTGCACCGTTTCCAGACGCTCTCCCCGCCCCAGTTTAGGTTCGATGGCGTTTCGATAGGCAGCAATTGCCTTTGGCTCCCCTGCCACCAGCAGGGAATAATGCGCTCGACTGCCTTCCTGAAGCAGTTCGGTATTGCCCAAGTCCACGACATTGAGCATCACCCGAGGAGCAATGCTGAACATATCGCCGCTGCGATCAGGCTCATACACGATAACCGCATCGACCACAAAAGGATGTGCACCGAGCTGAACAGTATCGCCTACGCCCATACCCAATTGCCGCAGCAAGGCCGCCTCGACCCATATTTTACCCGCCGCAGGGACTCCCGATGCCGCTTCTCCAGCACCGTACAGGGTGCGACTGATACGGACCTGCCCTCGCAAAGGATAAGTACCGGAAACGGCCTTAAGCTCCGCTAATTGCGTTTTCGTTCCATGTAACACCATGCTGCGAAAACTAATCGTCCGAGCACTTCGCAGCGATTGCCTTTGCATCAATTGTTCATACCGGTCCGGCACCGGATGATCCGCTACCAAACGCAGATCCGCGGCAATCAACTCACCGGCTTGATGTGTCAAAGCCTGGGAAATGCGATCGGTGAAAAACACCACCGCAGTCACACAGCTCACCGCCACCACAATGGATGCACCCAGCACCCGCAACTCGCCGGCACTCCAGTCCCGCTTTAACATGCGCAAGGCCAATAGTAACCCGGCTCTCATGTTCGCTCCTGCAACAAACTACCACCTTCCAGGCGCAGTTCACGCTGACAACGCTGCGCCAAATTATGATCGTGGGTTACCAGCACCAAAGTGGTCCCTTGTTCTGCGTTCAACTCAAACAGCAAATCGATGACGCGCTGCCCCGTGTGAGTATCCAGATTGCCGGTTGGCTCATCGGCCAGTAGAATTTTTGGCCTGGGGGCAAAAGCCCTGGCGATAGCGACTCTTTGCTGCTCACCGCCGGATAACTGGTTGGGGTAGTGGGAAACTCGATCCTGTAACCCCACCCGTTCCAAAACCTCCAGGGCTGTGCTTCTGGCATTCTTTTGGTCTAGAATTTCCAGTGGCAACATAACATTTTCCAATGCAGTTAACGTCGGTAATAATTGAAATGCCTGAAATACAAAACCCAGCTTTTGTGCCCGCAACACGGCTCGACTGTCTTCATCCTTGTCGTACAATGAGGCTCCGTCCAATACAACACTGCCACCGCTGGGTTGGTCCAAACCGGCCAACAATCCCAACAAAGTGGATTTTCCAGACCCGGATGGCCCAACAATGGCCACAGTTTCGCCATTGTTAATAGTGAAATTAATTTGGTTTAGAATGGTCAAATTTTGTTGTGACTGCGGACCCGCCACCGCTTTGTATAGATTTTGAACTTGTATTATGGGTAAGATTTGAACCATGAGTGCAATATCCTTAAAGACAATCTTGTTTTATACCGTTTGTGTTTTGTTTCTCAACGCCAATACACCGGTCAATGCAAAGGCTCCGGACGGACCCAATGCATCCAAGCACCTGGCATTAGGTGACACCCCAACCCCGGCCTCCAGCAATCCATTGCTTGACGGCCCCAATGTACCCAAAATATTGGTATTGGGTGACAGCCTCAGCGCCGCCCATGGCATGGAGCCGCAAGCCGGTTGGGTAAACCTATTGCAAAAACGTCTTTCCACCCGTTATTTTCGCGCAAAAATCATCAACGCCAGCATCGGCGGAGAAACCACCGAAGGCGGTTTGGCACGAATTGGATCTTTATTAAGTAAGCACAATCCGGACATTGTCATCCTGGAGTTGGGCGGCAATGACGGCTTGCGAGGTTTACCTTTATCGCTGATGGAAGACAATTTGGAGCGCATCATAAAAATCATCCTACCGAGAAAAACCAAAATTGTTCTCATAGGCATGCAGCTCCCTCCAAACTATGGCAAATTCTACACGCAACAGTTCCAACAAACGTATAAAAATCTCGCCGAAAAATACCAATTAACCCTGGTCCCCTTCCTAATGAAAGGATTTGCTAACAATCCAAAGTATATGCAAAAAGACGGGATACACCCTAAAGAAAATGCACAGAGCCTGATGCTGGATACGGTGTGGCCTTATGTGCGTCCTTTGATTCCCAGGGCTGCGCTTAAATAGTAGCGTTACCCCTCAGGCCGGAGTGTAAGTCATTTCAAAGAATTTATTTCTTGTAGACTTTGCGTGGAAACAAATCGGTACGACGACTTACCAGGCGATCTAAAAACAATATCCCGTCCATGTGGTCCACTTCGTGTTGCACAGCACGAGCTTCGTAGCCTTCACAATGGTATTGCTGCAACATACCATTAACATCATAAGCTTCTATGGAAATACATTCAGCTCGAATCACATCACCGGTAAAATCTGGCACTGACATACAGCCTTCCCGGCCTTTAGCCATACCCTCCCAATGCGTGATTTGGGGATTAATCAATACCATACAGCCATTGTGTTTGATTTTGGGTTTGGACGATACATCCACGATGGCAATGCGCTGAAACCGACCGACCTGAGACGCGGCGATGCCCACACCGCCAGGGCCATTACGCATGGTTTGCTCCAATGCCTGAACAAATTGCCGAAGTTCTGCATTAAATTCCTGTACCGACCCGCTCGGTTGTTTTAAACGTTCGTCAGGCACGGTGAGAATATCAAAAGCCATTTACTCGCCCTACCGAATTAAGCAAACAAAGTATCTATGGGCTGCAAATTTACCTGTACGTCAGAGGATATCTGAGCCAGCGCTTGTTGCAGCGCCTCTACACCTTGTGCCGCATAACCTTCGATATTCATCACGTAAACGGGTTTGTCCTCACTGCCGGCCACATCGGATTGCAAATCCAAAATATCCAGACCGGCCCGGGCAAGCACTGAAGTCACGTGCGACACAATACCGGCTCGATCGGCCCCATACACGCTGATGCGCACATTCGCCTGGCGATGATCATGCAAACTGGCAGCAATGGGGTCGATATGTAAACGCAAATCCATATCCAGGGTTATAGGATTCAGCCGTTGTATTAAATCTTCCGGATTATCCGCCCGCACCATCATCATGATGGTGAAATTACCCCCCAGGCGATTCATGGAAGCCTCGCCTAAATGACAACCCGCATTGAAAAGCTCGGTGGATACCCGAGATACAATCCCCGCTTGATCCTTGCCCAAGACACTGAGCATGTACCATTGTTGTACCTTTTGTTGCATAGCCCCTCCGATATGACTCCCCGGTTCAGTGCATGGAAGAATGGGTAAAATATATCGTCAGCACGCCGGCAGCAATGAGAAATAACTGCTGAGCGGTATGATTGATTTGGGCTCGCTTGTGCAAACCGGGAATCAAATCCGCCACGGCCACATAAATAAAACTGGAAGCTGCCACTGCCAACACCCACGGCAACAGGGCCTGCATCTGTTGTAAACCGAAATATGCCAACAAAGCCCCGGCCACTGTTGCCAAACTGGCGAGCATATTGTAAACCAAGGCTTTCTTACGACTAAAACCGCTGTGCAATAGCACCACGAAATCCCCTACCTCCTGGGGAATTTCATGCGCCGCAATGGCGATGGCGGTAACCACACCCAAATCAAAATCGGCTAGAAATGCAGCGCAAATTAAAACCCCGTCTACAAAATTGTGTACAGCATCTCCAATGAGTACCAGAATTCCTGCGGTAGAATTTTGATTATGAGACCCGTGCGCCTCATGAGCCCCGTGAGCTTCGCAATGATCCGTATGACAATGACGCCACAACACCAACTTTTCCAACACGAAAAAACCCAGCAAGCCCAATAACACAGCCAAGAAAATATTGTGATAATCGCCGTGCTTTAATTCCTCAAAGGCATGCGGCAGCAAACCCAAAAATGCAGCTCCCAACAACGAACCAATAGCAAAACTGATCAGGTGCGGCACAAGACGATTGCGAACGGTCTCCGGCAGAAACAAAAAAGAAGCAGCCAATAGTACGCTGAGCACACCACCAATAAGGCTAAACAGTACGATCCAAAAAATTATATCCATGAATGATTCCAAACGGTTACGCCGACGAGGCGTCCAGCCAAATTAATGAAGCCATGCGCCCGGTAATCTTATCCCGGCGATAGGAGTAAAACCGCTGTGCATCAGAATAGGTGCAATATCCCCCACCGCTAATCTGAGTCACCCCCAGGCTTTGCAGTCGCTGCCTGGCCAGCAAATCCATATCTGCTAAAAACTTTTTGTTACCCACATCCGCAAAAGCCAAGACAGACTGTTCGTCGTAAGCCAGAAAAGCGTTGCGTACATCCTCACCGACTTCAAAGGCTTTGGCGCCGATACCAGGGCCTAACCAGACACATAGCTCGCTAATATCCACTACGCCCATGGCTGCTACCGTTGCTTCTAACACCCCTTGCGCCAAGCCCCGCCAACCGGCATGGGCAGCCGCCACCACGGTACCCTCACGATCAGAGAATAGAACAGGTAAACAGTCGGCCGTCATGACCGCACATACCACTCCGGGAGTTCGGGTGAAGGCCGCATCCGCTTGTACCGCATCCGCTTTACTCACCCCGGCGGCATCAACCACCCGGATACCATGAACCTGCTGCAACCAAACCGGTACAGACGGTAGCTGCATTTCGTCCAGCAGACGTTGACGGTTTAAGGCTACGGTGCCGGGATCATCCCCCACGTGGTCACCCAGGTTAAAACTGTCATACGGTTGGCTGCTAACGCCTCCCAGGCGAGTGGTCACCGCTGCCCTAACCCAACTCGGCACACCCCATTGCGGCATGATAAATTTATTGTCGTCGTTCATTATTGTCACGAATTGTTGTGTTCGTCCATTGGCCCTGCATCACATTATTTGCGTGCTTCGACATTCTGAATCAACACCCAGCCTCAGCATCTTCCCTGGCCGCAGCAATTAAGCTCATCATATCCTCCGGCAGAGGGGCCTCCCATTGCAACACTTCTCCGCTACGCGGGTGCTGCAAACCCAATTTTTGCGCATGTAAAGCCTGACGCTTAAAACTACGCAACTCGGTGGTAAATCGTTCCGAGCAATTTGAACTCAACTTTAATCGCCCGCCATATGTCGGATCACCCACCAGAGGATGGTGAATGAAGGCCATGTGCACCCGAATCTGATGGGTACGTCCGGTTTCCAAACGTACATTGAGCAAAGTGTGGAAGCGAAACCGTTCGCCAACACGATAGTGGGTCACGGCTTCCTTGCCTCCCGACACCACGGCCATTCGAGTTCGATGCAACGGATGCCTCCGTATGGGCTGGTCCACGGTGCCCCCACTGTTCAACACACCGCAACATAAAGCCTGGTAACAACGTTCAAACTCTCGCGCTTGCAATTGCTCCACCAGGGTTTTGTGGGCAGCTAAGGTACGCGCCACCACCAGCAATCCGGTAGTATCCTTATCCAGGCGATGAATTACACCGGCTCTAGGTACACTTGTCAATTGAGGATAGGCATATAACAGTCCATTACTTAAGGTGCCATCGGGATTACCGGCACCCGGATGCACAA
Organism: Gammaproteobacteria bacterium; assembly: GCA_029882975.1. Lineage (NCBI taxonomy): Bacteria > Pseudomonadati > Pseudomonadota > Gammaproteobacteria > Gammaproteobacteria bacterium. Next base: position 25,230 of record JAOUJW010000037.1, on the reverse strand, counting down.
CCAAGCCCGCCGGCTTGTTGATGACAATAATGTCTTCATCCTCATAAACCACTTCCAAGTCGATGGCTTGTGCCTGCCACTGATTGCTTTGTTCAACTGAGGCCCATACCTCCACCCATTCCCCTTCATGTACCGTGTCTTTGGGTTTACGATACTCATGATCCACCTGCACCAAGCCCTGCTTGATCCATTTTTGTAAACGTGAACGGGAAAACTCAGGAAACAAAGTCGTTAATGCGATGTCCAAACGATCACCGGAACATTGACTGGGAATTTGAACTTTAAAATAGGAATCGGTCATGGCAATAATGCGGCTTGTGGTAATGATGCCTGTGGGAGCCAACTGCAAGCTACCGACAGCATGAGTGAACATTGAGGCAAAGCGCCCCCATAGAGTCCGCTACCACAGTGAGTTATAATAGGCTTTTCGATTGACCCGACACCAGTAACTTGTTGATATTTAAAACTATGCAAATTTTGCCAACTTTCCTGACCTTACTATTACCGGACTCCACTGTGACAAAAACCGTCAAGCCCGCATTGCCTACATGGCTCAAGCTCCAGTATAAGCCCCTGTTTCGATCTGTGCTCACCGCTGTGACTGTACTCGTACTCAGCGCCTGCGCCGGCACCACAGAGGAAAATGACGATCCCACCGCCGGGTGGAGCGCCCAGCAACTGTATCAACACGCCCAAAAAGAAGTCAAAGACGGCGATTATCAATTGGCAATCGAATATTATGAAACACTTGAATCCAGATTTCCATTCGGAACTTTGGCGGAAAACGCTCAGATGGAAGCCGCGTATGCGCACTACAAGTATGAAGAATACGATTCCGCAATCGCGTCAGCTGATCGATTTATAAAACTACACCCCACCCATCCTAATGTGGATTACATGTATTATCTACGCGGACTGGCCAGCTTTCATAAAAAAGATTCGCCCCTGGACAGCCTGGTGCCACAGGACCCTGCGATGCGCGATCCCAGCTCCGCTAAGGAGTCTTTCAATTATTTCTCCAAACTGGTGAAACACTTTCCCAGCAGCAAATACGTTCCTGATGCGATTAAGCGCATGAAATTCCAACGCAATACGCTGGCCATGCACGAAATAAAGGTTGCAGATTATTACCTGGAGCGTGAAGCTTACGTGGCCGTCATCAACCGGGCCAAATATGTTGTGGAACACTATCCGCGTACCCCGGCCGTGGAAAAAGCGTTAAAGCTGCTTAATATTGCCTATACCAAGCTACAAATGCATGAATTGGCTCAGGATGCAAAACGGGTCTTGGAAAAGAACTACCCGGAGCCGAGCCAGGTGAATTAAACGGAGCGACGGGAAAAGCTGCCGATAACCATCCTCGGCAGCGTCATAATCCGAATCTAAAGACTATAAGGCCTCAGCGTCTTTTTCACCCGTACGAATACGCACCACGTGCTCCACAGAGGTTACGAAAATCTTACCGTCACCAATTTTTCCGGTGCGCGCCGCCTCGGTGATCACTTCAATGCAACGATCCACGGTATCATCCGCTACAACAACTTCGATTTTTACCTTCGGTAAAAAATCGACCACGTATTCTGCACCACGATACAGCTCCGTGTGACCTTTCTGCCGTCCGAATCCTTTAACCTCAATGGCCGTCATTCCTGTGACGCCTATTTCGGACAATCCTTCCCGCACATCGTCCAGTTTGAACGGTTTAATGATTGCCTCGATTTTTTTCATTTTCTCACCTCGTTTACCATACATTAGCTTATCGATACCCCGACGTAATAGGGTACCGCCTGTCGCGGCCAAAAGCCTTGCGCGTTATTCTAACACCAGGAGCCGCCTGCCGCCTTTTATATTCATTTCTGTTCACCATGTCGATTACACGCTGCACAGTTGCTTCAGCGTAACCCAGCTCAACGATTTCGTCTCTACACTTATCCCTTTCAATATACAGTTCAAGTATGCCGTCTAATTCACCATAATCGGGCAGACTGTCCGAATCCTTTTGATCCGGTGCCAGCTCCGCAGAAGGGGCCTTGTGAATCACAGACTGAGGGATGACTCGACCAAGCACATTGCGATACTCGGCCAGTTTATACACTAAGGTTTTTGGCACATCTTTCAGCGCATTGAAACCACCGGCCATATCCCCATACAAGGTGGCATAACCCACGGCCATTTCACTCTTATTGCCCGTGGTCAGCACCATTTTATTTTTCTTATTGGATATTGCCATGAGCAAGATACAACGACAGCGCGCTTGAATATTTTCCTCCGTTACGTCGGCTTGGGTTCCGGCCAACTCACCAGCCAGTGTTTGCAAGGTTACATTGAACATGTCTTCGATTGGTAACTCATGAAACTCGACTCCCAATGCCTGAGCTTCTTCGCGAGCGTCAATCTTGCTCTGGTTTGAGGTATAGCGAGACGGCATCATGACGGCTTCCACTCGATCAGCACCAATAGCATCCACCGCAATGGCTAAAGTCAATGCGGAGTCGATACCACCGGATAGGCCCATTATGACACCGGGAAAGCGATTTTTCTCGATATAGTCCCTAACACCCAACACTAAGGCCTTATAAACCGCCTCCACTTCACCCAAGGGTTTATAGGTGGGATCGGTAACCGGAACCGGTACAGCCTCCAACTCGAATTCTGCAGAATATAAACCTTCTTCAAAAGCCGGCGCCCGATTACAAACCAGGCCATGAGCATCCATAACAAAAGAAGCTCCGTCAAAAACCAATTCGTCCTGACCGCCCACCAAATTCACATAAACTATGGGTTTACCGGTTTCTTCCACTCGTTGCATTAAAGTACTGCTACGTTCGTGTAGTTTGTGTAAATCGAAAGGAGAAGCGTTAAGGTTTACGATCAACTCTGCACCCTGCCTAACCGCTTTTTGTGTCGGTTCTGGAAACCAAACATCCTCACAAATAGTGACACCGACAGGAATACCTTTAATGTTCACAACTAAGGGATCGGTCCCGGCCAAGAAGTAACGTTTTTCATCAAACACACTGTAGTTAGGCAAATAGTGCTTGCGATAAGACCCAACAATTTCTCCATCGCGAACCCAGGCAGCGACGTTATACAAACCGTCCTCACCCTGCTCCGGATAACCCAGAACAACATCAATACCGCTGACTTCCTGACAGATTCGGTATAGGGATTTTTGCACTAATTTCACAAACGTCCGGCGATGCAATAAATCTTCCGGAGGATACCCTGTAATGGTCAGCTCCGGAAAAACGACTAAGTCGGCGCCAAACTGGGATTTAGCGTCGTGAATGGCATCAATAATTTTGCTCGTGTTTCCGGTGATATCACCGACAAACAGATTTAATTGTGCCATGATGATTTTTAATCGTGGTTTCACTTCCTACTCCAGCCGTTTCGTTCGCTGCATTTAGCAGCAAATACATCGAACTACCGGTTTGTAAACTACCCGGAAAAAAATTCCAGCATTTTCACCCCCAACTCCGCTGGTGACCGGGCAATATTGACCCCCGCTGCTTCCAATGCAGCAAATTTTTGATGCGCTGTCCCGGATCCACCGCTGATAATGGCACCGGCATGCCCCATGCGTTTGCCCGGCGGTGCGGTAACTCCCGCGATGTACCCCACCACAGGTTTGCGCACATTACTTTTAATAAACTCCGCCGCTTCCTGTTCCGCTGTACCGCCAATTTCACCCACCATAATAATTCCCTTGGTTTGACGGTCCTGCTCAAACATTTGCAGACAGTCGATAAAATTGAGCCCATGAATGGGATCTCCACCGATACCTACACAGGTACTCTGCCCAAGACTGTTTTGTGTAGTCTGGTAAACCGCTTCATACGTCAGTGTACCGGAACGGGACACAATACCGATACTTCCCTGCTGATGAATGGAACCGGGCATAATTCCAATTTTGCAGACACCCGGTGTAATTACACCCGGGCAATTAGGACCGATCAATTGTACGTCACTGCCCTTTAATATGGCTTTGACTTTCACCATATCCAAAACCGGGATACCTTCGGTAATACACACAATCACTTTGATTCCGGCTTCAGCGGCTTCCAGAATACTGTCAGCCGCATAAGCCGCAGGTACAAAAATCATGGTGGCATTGGCACCTGCCTGGTCCACTGCCTCTCTCACAGTATTGAAAACGGGTAAATTCAGGTGGGTTTGCCCACCCTTGCCTGGCGTAACACCACCCACCATTTGGGTTCCGTAAGCGATGGCCTGCTCAGAATGAAACGTGCCTTGTTTGCCGGTAAACCCCTGACAAATCACCCGAGTATTTTTATCGATTAAAATAGCCATTAAGCCCCCCTCGCTGCTTTTACCACTTTCACGGCAGCTTCGGTCAGATTCTCAGCCGTTTCCACTTGCAGACCGCTGGCCTTTAACAGACTCAAACCCTGCTCCACATTGGTACCTTCCAACCGCACCACAACCGGAACTGACAAGGACACTTCCTCGATAGCCCGTATAATGCCATCCGCAATAAGGTCGCAACGAACGATGCCGCCGAAAATATTCACCAATATAGCGTTGACTTTGGAATCGGACATCACCAGTTTGAAGGCCTCTACCACCCGATCCACCGTGATACCCCCTCCGACATCGAGAAAATTCGCCGGATTACCTCCATGGAGTTTAATCAAATCCATCGTCGCCATGGCCAATCCGGCCCCATTGACCATGCACCCAATGTTCCCGTCCAAGGTGACATAATTTAAATCAAACTGACGGGCATGATGCTCACGCTCATCTTCCTGTGATGAATCCCGCAGGGCACTCAAAGCCGATTGCCGAAACAAGGCGTTGTCGTCTATATTGATCTTTGCATCCAAGGCCAAAAGTTGCTCGTCTGAGGTAATAACCAGGGGATTAATTTCAATCAGGCTAAGGTCCTTTTCCAGAAACAGGGTATACAGGCTTTTCATCACCTGGTATAGCGGCGTAATCAACTTGGTGGACAAACCCATATCAAACACCAATTGACGACATTGATAGGGCATCACCCCGGTGCAGGGGTTAATGACAGTGGTAAAAATAGCCTCGGGCTGATCCCGCGCCACTTCTTCAATATCCATTCCGCCGGATGCCGACGCAATAAACACTACCCGCTGGTTACCTCGATCCACTAAGGCACTCAAATACAATTCCTGTGTAAATTCGCTCAGGGCTTCAATTAAAACCTGGTTCACCGGCAAACCTTCTGATGCCGTTTGATGGGTAGCCAGGGTGGATCCCAACATGGCGCGTGCGGTGTCCAGCAATTGTTCCTGTCCGGAGACTTTTTTTACCCCACCGGCTTTACCACGTCCACCGGTGTGAACCTGGGCTTTCACCATCCAAGATGATCCACCCAACTGTTGTGCGGCCGCTACGGCGGCTTCCGGGGTATCGACGACGCAACTGTCAGCGACTCGAATTCCGTATTCTTTAAATAGATTTTTTGCCTGATATTCATGAAGATTCATGCTTTTCCCTTTTTCCCTGCGCCACTATATCTTGTATACATTGTATGGTTATTTTTTCTGCACCATTTCGCAGGGACCCAATATCCCAGCTGCATAGCGCAGGAATTTTCACCATTTAGTCTTGAGAATTCAATACATCTTACAGCTTTTTGATATAAAATCACCTGACGGCCTCGTGTATTTAATGTAGAGAATAGTTATGATCAGACCGAATGCCACCCCAATCTTATCCTTGATCCTTACCGCAATGAGACCGGCCGTATTGCTAATGGCCGCCCTACTCAGTCTGGAGCCGGTTCATGCGGCGCAAGAACACCCAAATTACATTAAAGCAATGGAATCGGCTAAATTACGGGATTATGACACCGCCATCAAACTGTGGAATGAGCTGGCCAAAAAAGGCCATACCAACTCGCAATATCGCCTGGGAGTCATGCACCGCCTTGGGACCGGCGCTAAAAAGGACATTGACAAGGCATTTCAGTGGTTCAAACGGGCGGCAGAAAAAGGTCACCCTCAAGCCCAATACAATTTGGGCATGATGCACTTGAAGGGTTGGGGCACGCCACAGGACAAAGAACAAGCCTACCAATGGTTCCGCAAGGCCGCATCGCAAAAAGTGGAACTGGCCAAAGAAAAACTCGAACAAATGTCCAACGATCCTATGGCCAATCTCAATTTCGATATTCGCAAACAAAAAAAGAGCAAAGACAAGGACCCACTGGACATAAACGACTTACTACGATGGGCCGCTGCTGAAGGTCATAGCAACACCGCTTTGGAACTACTCAAATTGGGAGCCGGCGTTAATGCTGCAGATAAAAGCGCTCGTACCGCACTAATGGAAGCCGCCTATTTCAACCGTGCAGACACCGTACGAACCTTGATAAAACGTGAAGCCTTAAGCGACATGAAAGATAAAGCCGGCTATTCCGCATTGGCCTATGCGGCCATGCGCAACAATGCGGATGCCACGCGCGTCCTGATCGAAGAAGACGCGGATTTAGAAAACACGGATGCTTTAGAGCGCACGCCTTTGCTTATTGCGGCTGCCGCTGACCACCAGGGCATTGTGAAGGAACTCCTAAAAGCCAAAGCCAATATCAATCATCAGGATGCTCTGGGGCGAACGGCTCTACATCACGCCGCATTTAACGACAAGCCGGCCACCATTAGAATCCTGCTGGAACACAATGCCTCAGCCGCTATTGCCGACAAAACCGGTTTAACCCCTTTGCTCCTTGCCGTGGAAAAAGCCAACCTCAAGGCCATAAATTCTTTATTACTCAATACAGCCACCGGTACCATCGGTTTGGCAAAAAATAATCACGGGAATACCGCCTTGATTTACGCAACCATATATAGCTTGGAAAAGGTCGTAACGGCTCTACTCAAAGGTGGTGTCGATCCGCAAGTGCCCAATGAGCGCGGCAATATTGCATTGGTCATTGCTGCAGAACGAGGCAACCTACCCATGGTGAAAACTTTACTCAAGGGCAAAGCCCGTATAGACGGCCGCAGCCAATTTGGCGACACGGCCTTAATCGCAGCTGTACGTGGCAAGCAGGATAAAGTGGCCAATTTCCTTATTCAACAAGGCGCCTCTCTAAACGAACGCAATACCGATGGATTTACCGCACTTATGCACGCCGCAGAAATCAACAAACCCGAGTTGGTACTGGAACTCATTGATAAAGGCGCCAACCCAAACATGAGAAACAATCAAGGCTGGACCGCGCTGATGCTGGCCGCCAGAAATGGCCACATTCGGGTAACTAAAGCCCTGATTGACAAAGGCGCCGATATCAATGCCGTGTCCAATCGACGCCTGTCTCCCATTTACATCGCTGCCAGCTACGGTCATGATGAGACTTATCGCTTGCTGAAGAATTCCGGAGCCCGGGTCCCCGATTTTAAAATACCCAAGGGTGAGCTGGAGAAAAAGAAGAAAAAATAACTCGAATACATTTTAACACAACAAGCATCATGGCACTGATGTGTCAATGCCATGTGTCTCAAAGCAATGTGCCTCAATGCCCCAGCTTAAGACATAACAGTGTCTCAATCAGAGACACAAGCACCCAAACACCGCTTAAAGAAACAGCTGTTCATCAGAAGGTGTAGTTATAACCCAATCGGATGGCACCCTCGTTTTTATCAAAATCATCGTTAGCGTAGTCCAGCCATGTAATGCCAAACTCCACATCGAAAACCCACTCTTTCTTCCAACGGTAGTCCAATTTAACCGTCGGTTGAACCATGAGGCGGTTACCTGTGCTAACTCCCGCAAACTTACGGTAGCTCATGGTTAGTCGGGGGCGAGGGTTCCAATTATTAATGGGAGCCAAACGTGAATTGACAAACAAAGATACATCCGTGGACGTAGTCTCCAACTGGCCAGAGCCTGCATTTCGAGTCTGATACTGCGATGCGCGTACCCCAACGACATGCAAATCGTTTTCCTGCAGCGCATTACTGGCAATCCACTGAGCAGACAACGTATAGGTACGATTCTCTAACAGCGGTGAAATGGTATTTCCTTCTCCAATCGTTGTGGCGCCTCCAGGCACGCGATCTACCTCTGCCTGGGTAATCGTGACCGAGTCACCGTCTAAGGATTTGTACATGGAAAAATCAAATGTGTATTGATTATCCTTGTCTTCCTGAATACTGGTACCCGCTGTTATGGAATGGGTTTTGGCCGTATAGGCTCTGGCAATTTCCTTGATTCGCTCATCAGAGAACACTTTACGCATTTCATCGATACCGTCAAAGGCATAGTTAAGAGTGGCATTTGTGTAATACAAGCGTGTTGCCTGACTGGTAAAAATCAGATTGCGATAATCGTAAGAGATATTGAGACGAGACTTTTTGTTGTACTGCCACCCCCACCGTACATTACCCAAGGTGGGCACCCCGTAAAATGTGTCGTAATCCAGGCTGCCGAACATGGTAACTTCCTTTTCAGAGTAACGCATATCTCCACCCATGGCCTCACGATCTGCCATGGAGTCAACCGTTTGATTTACCATATACACATTACCGGATACTATGGCACGTCGTTTACCCAATGCAGCTTTTACAGCAAAAAAGTTTTTCTCATAAGTTACATCATGAGTATAAACATCCCCGCCGAGCAGACTTACGGTCACACCTTCAGACACTTCCGCTCCGCCCGTCACACCCCAGAATCGATCATAAACCCCGGCGCTTCGAGCCCGATGCAATCCCAAGGTGGCAAACAAGGTGTCTCGATCCTGGGAATAATTAACATAAAAATCCGATGGCCTCGTATCTTTCCTGGGGTCCCGGTCACCAAACTGACTCCAGGAATAACTGCCGGTCATAACTGAATTGATAATACGATTTCCATCCTGATAGCGACCCCGTAAACTGACATGGCTGCTGCTGCGAACGGTTTTAACAAATTTTTCATCACTGGATGCAGTTTCGCCCGGCCCCAACTCCGGATTGTCCAGGGCCAGATTTTGCCCATAGTCTTGAGAAATTCGCCCAAAGAATTTGTAAGTTTGCCGGTCTTCTTCGCGGCGAACCACACGCAGTTTTTTACGTTTTTTCACAATACCCATGCTGTCTAACGCCTGCAGTCTTTGTTTGACTCGGGTCGGACCATCGCCCTTCTTATACAGCTCCAGGTATTTGTTATATTCGAATCGGGCACGATCGATTTGCTTACTACGCTCTAAAGACAGCCCCAACAATTCGCGCGCCTCCTGTGCGTGAGGGTTATCCGGAATCGCAATAATTTTGCGTAACAATCTTGCTGAGCCTTCATTATCACCGAAAGTTAAAGCCTGTCGGGCCTTAGCCATAAGCTCGCCTACATTGAGTTGCTTGCTTTGTGGCGCGGTGCTGGTAGTTCCTGGCGGTGGCGACATACCGGGGGGCGTGGATCCTGTGGAAATGTCTGAAGACGCCTGTTGGGTTTGTTGCTTTTCTGTCAGGGTGATGAGCAAAGAAGTGTCGCTTTTTGCTTCAACCGTGAATTCCATAGGGTGGGTAAAACGTAACGTTAAATAGGGTCCTCCCGGTACACCTTCTTCGTAAGTGACGTAAGTCAAAGGTTGTTTACCACCGGCGACTGCCTGCAGCTCTTTGCCCTGACGCATTTCCTTATGGATCAACCGCTGTTTGTCCGCATCCAACAACAATTGGATCTGAATTATTTCGCCAAATGTTTGCGGAAAATGCTTCACATAGCCCAGTGCCCGCCCAAGGGAAATTTCCACTTGAGTGGCGGCGCCCTCCTTGGTGATTTTTATATCCTGCAATACCACCTCGGCGGCCATTGCTCGCTGACCTAACAGGCATAATATCGCGGCCAGTAATACTACAGGATACAAGCCAGCGCGTAAGCGACTCTCAGAACAGTATGACATTCGATAACCTTTAAATCCCATGCCCTAATAAGGTGAATTATTATTATAAATTCGTATAAATTAACAATTAATTCTGATAAATCAAAGTGATTTATAATTAATTAATAAACCCTTCAACCCGTCCCCTTCATTGACCAGATAGCTCATGGGTTTGGTAAACTTTATGATGACAAAAGGGCCGCCGGGTACATCGCCTTCGTAACGAATATCTTGGATAAAATAATCTCCAGCCCGTCCCGCGAGCAAAAACTTATCAACAACCGAGAAATTTTCCTGAAATTTATGAAAAGAAATGGCTCGCAGTTTAATTTGAATGATATTCCCTTCCACTTCTGGAAAATGCCCCAAATGCCGAACAGGCCCGGAAAAATCCAGATGAATATTGCCACCGTCCTTTTCTTTGGTTAACACCAAATCCGCAACCAAAGATTCTGGTTTCTCCCCCATGTAGGTGGTATATATATATCCAATGGTGATGAGAACCATTATCAATATAATATTTTTAACAGACACCCGCGATTCACCCTCAATATTGTTTTTATATCAAATTGTTTAGACCGAGTCGAAGTTTACCTGGATTTACACGATCGTGCATTCTCCCAACCCGATTTCTCATGGCAATAATCGCACTCGCGGCGAGTCCGGCAATGTTCCACCGGTTTACCTTCAGCAATTCTACCATTGTGACAAACACGACAATAATGAGGAGAAATAGCGCTGTGATCAATCACGGCAGGCTCAAAACCTCGTGTGCTATGACAAACCACACAGTCATAACCGAAAACAGGATGTTCTTTGGGACTTTGATGACAACTCTTACATAAACCCTGCACTTCTTCGTGGTCCATTTTAACATTATCTTGCCAAGTTTTTGTATGGTGGCAAGCACCACAATTACGTCGAACTTGAATATGGGCAGACGGGAAATCCTTTTGGTGACACTGCGAACACGTACCCAAAAAATGGTTATGATCAAGTTCCATTAAACGCCAATTGGTCGTGCTATGACAGGAGATACAAGATACCGTTGCTCTTGGGTGCTGAACCGGCTGATCATGACAATTAGCGCAATCTCCCATCAAAGCCAAATGATCCAGTTTGATAACCGGTATCCAGTGGGATGTACCATGACAGCTTTGGCATTGTTGTGATACACGTAAATGTTTAGCATTCGAACGATGACAGACCGTGCACGGATTCTGTAATTGGTCATGATTCAGTCGCGCCGATAGCTCCCATGAGGTGAGGGACTGGTGACACCCGGAACAGTGGTCCGTACTGACAATATGACTCGCTGATTTGCCGGTCGCGATACTGCCATTATGACAATCCAGACAAGGCGCCTGGGTTTGCTCGTGATCCAATTTTCGCAAGGGTTTCCAGTAGCGGCGATCATGGCAGGCATCACACCAGTCGCTGACTCGAACATGGGTTTGAGGTTTACCCGATATAGTGGCGCCATTGTGACAGGAAATACAGTTGCCGTTAACGATGGCGTGGTCCATAGCGATTGTCTCAAAAAAACCGGAGGTTGTGTGACACACATCGCAGGGCTGGTTTATGGTTGCATGTTGGCCGGATGCACCCTGCGCCCGCTTATTGTTGTGACAAGAATCGCAGCGGCGCGGAAGTTTTTCATAAAACCCGTTACTATGGCAGGAAATACAAGTAATCAGCTCGTGAGCACCGGTTAAAGGAAAGCCCGTGGTTAAATGACTGAAACGACTCGGATCTTCCACTTGAACCGAGTGGTCATATTCCTCAATCAGGACCTGCGATTGAACTGGGAACACAAAACTTAGGCAAAAAATTAAGCAATAACCCGCTCCAAGCATGGGTTTGCTCAGTTTTTTGATCATACTCGCAACCATAACGTTACAGTTTCTCGATTTTCCTGCGGGTGTAATGCTATCTATGACAGTTTACAGCAATTATGCTGCTACTCAATAAGTCCGCTGTTTGAGGTGGAATAATATTGCAATCCCGCAAAGCGAAGTCACATAGAATGGGTCTATTTCACCTGAATCTCTTTGAATGACTTGGTAATATGACATTTTTCACACTGGCGCCCCAACCGACCACCATGGTTATCGTCTTTTTCGTGACAAGCGAAACAAAAGGTCTCCAACTCAAACTTATTGTCTTTCACCGGCTCACTATGGCAACCGTGGCAATCCAAGCCTTCGTGTTTACCATCCAAAGGATAATCTGTTTCTTTATCGTGATCAAAATTCCAGGCCAACCAGTCAAGAGGACCATGACAACGTTCACATTTAGTACCCAACTTGCGCTCATGCGTGTCATCCTTTTTGTGGCAGGCGTCGCATATCACAGGAGCATCCTGATATTTTCCGGAGGTATGGCAGTCCTCGCAGCTCAATAAGGGATGGGAGCCGTGTAGGGGAAATTTAGTAATATCATGATCAAAGGTAACTTTTTTAACCCAGCTTTCCTCGTTGTGGCAGTGGGTACACTTGTCCCCCACCTGCCCTTCGTGGGCGTCGTCCAACTTGTGACAACCGGAACAGCTTGCGGAAATCTTATCTTTAAATATATCGCCCTTATGACAGGCTTTACAGCTCAAATCTTTGTGCTCGCCCTTGAGGGGAAACCCTGTATCCTTGTCGTGGTCAAATTTAAGATCTAACCAGGCTTTTTCCGTGTGACAATCGTTGCAGCGTTTGCCATACAAACCGGCATGAGTATCGTGAACCTCGTGGCAGGAAAAACAGGTAGTGGAAAGCTCCTCTTTGAATATATTTTTCTTATGACAATCCTTACACAATAAGCGAGTGTGCGCCTTATTTAATACAAACTCCGTGTCGTCGTCGTGATCAAATTCAATTCGAGACCAACGCTGGTCATTATGACACTCGTGACATTTAATACCTCGGTTACCCTCGTGAACATCATCCAGATAATGGCAGAAATAACAGTTTTTTGGTGAATCCGCATAAGTCTCATTCACATGACAATACTGACAACCGACATTTGTGTGGTTATTTCGTAAAGGGAAATCGGTCTTGGAATGGTCAAAAAACGCAGGTAACCAAGCGGCCTCGATATGGCAATTTTCGCACTTCGTGCCCATACGTTGTTTGTGGGAGTCATCTTTCTCGTGGCAATCTATGCAGCTATGGCGAGGCAGGCGATAGAAACCTTCTTTTTTATGACAGCTGTTACATGTTATGGAGTCGTGGTTTCCCCGAAGTTTAAAATTGGTCTTATCGTGATCGAATGTCTCCCGGTCCATCTGCACGATATCCATATCCCGGCCTTTATGGTCGGTATGGCAGGTATGACACTCACGCTTCTGGGCATTATGGATTCGCCCATGAAATCCTTTTTTTCCTTTCAAATCCTTGTCAATTTGCTCGTGGCAATCTCGACATAAAGTATTCTGTTTTTCCTTATTAAACGGTTCATGACATTTATTACACTTTTTTTCAAAGCGTGCATGCCCTTTAATGACATCCCCGGGTTGTACCAAATGCTCCATACGCTCCATGGGATCGATCGCAGCCTCCGCCCAGGGCATGACCGTCATCAAAAAAAATCCCCAAGCTAAAACGACTGTTCGAAGTACTATCCGTAGTGAAAACATAGCTGTCAACCCCTAACTTTATCAGCTAAGGGACCGGACAATGGATGGGAAAGCAAACGAGCCATAAAATATGTACCAGTACTGTATCAACTAATACATATGCACAGCCACTACATGGGCCACGCCGGTGATGAACAGAATGTATAACAAAGGTATGTGGATGATTCGCCAACGCACCAGGAGTCGCTCGTACAAATGGACATAAGCGATATCCACCACTGAGTTAATGTGATCCCGCAACAAACGCTTCTCTTGCTCCAGAAGATCTTTATAGATACCGATACTCCACCCTTCTTCCTGGGCAAGATACCGCAACATAGTACTAAGATCTTCTGATGCGCGAACGTAGCATGTGGCTGAAGCGGTTCGGATGGCCAAAAACCTCAAAGGCAATTTAATCAAATCTTTCGGGCCGGCCAAACACGCCAAGGCAAACGTAGACAGCCTGCGTTCAATATTCTCCACCCCCTGTGAGGGATAACGCCGCAAAGAATCTATCAATGCTGTTTCGGTATCTCGAATGTATTCGATTTTGCGATACAAGCCATAACCGATGCGAGTGTATATATAGCGACCCACCAAGCCGCTGATCACCACCAACATCATTGCTACGAACGCCATGGTGCTGTTTACCGACTTCAAAGAAAATGAGGTATGAAAAATCACAATAACAGGACCAATGACCCCGCCAATCAGATGGAAATAATACCAGCCTTCCATACCACCGAGCTTTTTCAAAAGCTTTACGCGCTTGCGAATTGCATATAGCAGGGTCAACAGCATCAAAATACCGCCAATCAAGCCGGAATTATAAACAAAATCAAAGGATGCCCTGAAATTGATCTTACCCCACTGAGTCCACCCATATACAATCAATGCCGTTAAGGCCAGGGTGATAAACAACACCAGGCGGGTTTCAAACCGGGATTTGCGATCGTTTTTTTCCGCAGCATGGGTGGGATACTTTGCCGCCAATAGCGCCGTCGCCCCAATGATGGGTGCCGCACCACCACCAGGAGAATTGAGACCAAAAACATCTGAATGGGTTTGTGATTTAAACTGCGCCTTTGCTGCCTCGGCAGTTTGCTGCGATCTTTGTTCTGCGGCCGGCCCGGAGTCAAATGACATAGCGGGCCCTCCATCCAGCTCAATCGCCTGCTGTTTAATATCTGTGTTAAAGTTTGTCATGCACGTCTACTTCCTATAACTACTAAAGGGGTTCTTCTATGCCTTCTCTTGCCTGATTCACTATGCAAGCTCATTACGTCAAGACAAGGAAAAATCCCAAAACCACGAATAGTCATAATTGTCGCCCCAGTTGCATCAGGGGTTCGCTGAGTCCTTTGCTGACAATTCCATAACTCTTTTTTCTAAAACCGTATAATTAGGATCTCTCTGTGGCATGGTGATTAAGGCCTGTTGCCACTGTACCACAGCATCTTTTACATTGTTTTGCCGCATCATTGCATCCCCGGTATACATGCGCAGCAGATATTCCGGTGTTGTTGCATCCGGTTTAATTTTCTGCACCAGCTTCAATGCCTCGGAGACTTCCTGAGGATTGTCGCTTTGACTGTAAATGGACACTAAGACCAATACAGCCCTTTGATTCTCGGGGTTTTCTTTATGCAGCTCCTGCAACAGCAACACCGCCTCATCTGCTCGCCCCAGTTCTTTATAGGTTTGAGCCAATAACAGCCGATTGCCAATATTTTTGGGATCCGATTTTACTTTTTCTTCTAATCTGCCCACCAAATCGCCAATGGCGCCTGCGGCTGAAGATTGTTGTCCCGTCAAATTCTCCAAAACTTGCGGTTGGGAACGTCCGCTGTTGGAGTTTGTAGCCGGCCCCAACGGTACAAGAGGTTCACTCGACCCCATTGGGCCTCGCATGGAATCCTGTCCTATCATGCTCGCCGGATTCTGCTCCTGTTTCAAAGTACCCCGCAGATCATACCAAACCAGCAAAATGACAAGGCTTAACACCAGCACCGCAAAACTAAAGGGATGTTTGGCGACTTTTGAAAAAGCGCCTTTTGCCCCCAATGTATCGTCAGCCACTTGTGACTCCTTTTTCCAAGTGTGCTAACTGGCTTGTCATTATAATCAAGCACACTTATCAAATCATTAAAATAGTTATAGCGACCGCCTACCTTTACCGCCCGGAAACACGCAAGTAGACACCGCGTTGCCCTGTTTTGTCAATTTCATTATGCCACAAAACTGCAGAATCAAACACTTATAGAGAGAAGCTCAATCTCGCTTAGAGATCTCGTAACCACTTCATAAAAAATAATCTTACTACATAAGTAATACTTTTACTGGCATTCTAGCCAGAAAAAGTACCGCAAGCAATATCTTAATGACCCCATCAATCTTTTTCGTACGTAGAGGAAGAAAAATAACCGCACAGATTTTCTAACTTGTTATAATCCCTCCGGGTTATTTCAAACAGAATTTTATATAAACCGCTTGTATTAGGGTGATGATATCTATATTTTAGACTGCGGAAATTGCAGCTAAAACAATGGAACTGTTAAGGAAATTAATCCGGAAAAAGAAAGAATACACAAACTATAAAAACAACAATCCAGTGGTTGGGGACTCACAGTGGAAGACAAATCTCAATTCATAGCCGATTTACTGTATTTATTGAGGGTTACAGGCTTAGAAGACGCTCCTAAAATTCTCATATATCTGATCCCGGTTTTACTTTCCTGGGCAATCTACAAAAAAGTTAAAGCCAAAAGAGACCGGGAAAGTACCAGCAGCTTATTAATGGCACAGGAGACAGGGTATTTTGAACCCATGTCCCTGCACCCTATTATCGACAGGAATTTGTGCCTGGGTTGTGCTACTTGTGTGGATGCCTGCCCGGAAGGTAATGTATTGGGCGTCATCAAGGAAAAAGCCCAATTGGTGAACCCTTCCCACTGCATCGGCCACGGTGCCTGTAAAACCGCTTGCCCAACAGATGCCATCACCTTAGTACTGGGCACAGAAACTCGGGGTGTGGACATACCGTTTGTACAGCCCAATTTTGAAACCAATGTACCCGGCATTTTCGTCGCCGGAGAATTGGGAGGTATGGGGTTGATTCGAAATGCCATAGAACAGGGTCGCCAGGCCATGGAGAACCTGTCAAAGACGGTACGTATGATGGAGAGCTCCGCCCCTTACGATGTAATCATCATTGGCGCCGGTCCTGCCGGCTTTTCCGCTTCACTGTTTGCACATGAACAAGGCTTAAATTACATCACTGTTGAGCAGGAAACTCTGGGGGGCACTGTGGCCCACTTCCCCAGGGGAAAAATAGTGATGACTGCACCGGTTAAGCTCCCCATCATCGGCCACGTAAAATTCGGTGAAACCACCAAAGAAATCCTGATCAATTTCTGGAATGCAGCGCAACAAAAATCCGGGGTTCGCATCAACACGCTGGAACGCATGGATAAAATTGAGAAACTTGATGATGGTTATTTAGTGACGACCCAGCGTAATAAGTACCACACTAAAACCATACTCCTGGCCATCGGACGACGGGGCACCCCACGCAAGCTGGGCGTACCCGGAGAGGAACATGAAAAGGTGGTGTACAAGCTGGACGACCCCAGCCAGTATCGCAATAAACGAGTACTGGTGGTGGGTGGTGGTAACAGTGCTCTGGAAGCCGCTTTACAGATTTCTGAAGAAATAGGCACGGAAGTCACCCTGTCCTACCGCGGCAGCGCTTTCCAAAAAGCCAACCCGAAAAACGTGGTGAAAATTGACGACGCCGTTAAAGCAGGCCAACTACAATGCTTAATGGGCTCTCAAGTAAAAAACATCACGCCAAGCAACGTAGTAATGAAATACAAAGACGACACGTTTGAACTCCCCAATGACGGAATCATTGTCTGTGCGGGCGGAGTTTTACCCACCCCCATGTTGCGAGAGCTAGGCATACAAATCGAAACCAAGTTCGGGACTGAATAAGGCGATCGAGTAAACCGCTTGACCCCGGTTTACTCGACATTTCAGGTGATGCGACGCAAAAAATTAAATGCCATACCACCGAGAAATAAACCCAGAAACAATAGCAACACAGGAGTAACCGTTTCTTTCAAGCGGTCCATGTTAATGGAATCGGAGGATTCAGCCTCTGGCATGGGATGCTGAAAGGGACTGCGGCTGCCTTGTTGTACCACCAGAGGGGTATGCTGTCCGTCGGCGGCTTGATCTTGGACTCTGCTATGCTGAGGGCTCTCTGTGCGCTGAGGGCTCTCCATCCGCTGAGAGCTCTCCATCCGCTGAGGGCTCTCCATCCGCTGAGGGCTCTCCATCCGCTGAGGGCTCTCCATCCGCTGCGGGCTCTCCATCCGCTGAGGGCTCTCCATCCGCTGCGGGCTCTCTGTGCGGCGCTGAGGGCTCGCTTCCTCCGGTGCTTCACGCTCACGTCGAGGCTTGAGCGGAACGAATTTATTGGCATCGTCCTCGGAAGCTGCCCCTTGTTGCCCCACGTTTTCACCCTCACCGACTCTCACTCCGCGGAAGGCTTTGGCGGCGCCGCGTATTCCAATATCACGAGCTTTGCGATACCACTGCTTCGCTTCATCCACATTCATGGGAACGCCCCACCCGTATTCAAACATAGTCCCCAAACCCATCATTGCTGCACCGTCACCGTCGATCGCAGCATCGATATACCAACTCAGAAGTATGGAGTTCTCTCTATCCACGGCTCCGCCACGAATCGAACTGGAATAGGCTAACAACAAGCTGGCAGATTTCTGCTGCTGTTCACTGGCTTTCTTTAACCACATGCCTGCTTGAGCCAGGCTCTTATTGACCCCCAACCCATACAGATAAGCCAAACCTAAGCGGTATTGAGCATCCTTGTACCCATGATTAGCCGCAGAGGAATACCATCGAAACGCTTCCTTGAGGTTTCGTTCTACTTTTTCCCCACTTGCATACAATTGCGCCAATTCGAACTGGGCTTCAGGAACTCCTTCGCGAGCATTGCGGCGAATCATGACCAGGCTATCCCCTGTTGGAACCACCGATTTGACTTTGTCTTCCAGAAAAGCAGGAACTCGATTCTTGACCGAACCGGGTTTAGCGCCGGAGCCGGTCACTTTTCCGGAAAATCGCTCCTTGGGCTGTTCTACTTTGCGTTGCCGCTGAATTTTTTGTAACTCCAAACGCAAAGTTTCTTCTGCATTGATTTCGCCTTTATCGTAAGCAGCTCGAACTTTACCTATAACTTTCTTTGGGTCAATATCGGCTTCTGCATCGTGCGCCAGCACTTTGGTTTGCAACAGTTTGGCAACCGAGTTTCCGTTTTTTACCGCTTCATTGATCCATTTTTTACCACGAATAATACTGACTTCACCCCCCAAGCCCAGATAGTGCATCATACCTAATTTAATTTGGGCTACGGGATGATTTTGTTTCGCCGCTTCGGTATACCACTTCACCGCCGACTTATAGTCCACCTCTACGCCAAAACCGGTTTCATAAATGGAACCCAAATTAAACTGAGCATCCTTGTCCCCCATTTCCGCCATATCCAAATACCACTCTACAGCCGAGGGAATCACAACCTGTTTAGAAGCAGCAGACACTGCATCGTCTTGAGATGGTGTTTTTTTTGTGCTTTTCGAAGTTTTGGCCTTGCTTTCCACAGGCTTGGCTTCGTCCGCCGATGCTACACCGACCACTAAAAAAAACGTAAAAACAATGATATATCTTATTTTCATCATAAAAGATAAGCTAAAAACCTGAATCAGCGGGTCCATTGTATCGATAGACTATTTCAACGGAAACCCTCTTCCGGTCCCGAACCGTAAATATTACAATATGTTGTCCTGTTTTATTCATAATGGAATCGATATCGCCATGACAAGCGCCAAATTTACCATATTTACTACACTTAGTAGTATTTTTCTTATTGCCTCACTGGGCTCGACCAGCGCTTTGGCTGCCAAAAGCGAGCGATTCAAAAACAGAACCCCGGATCCCGCCGAAAAAATCCAGTTATACGACGGTTGGACCCAGCTTATGTATGCCGCATGGAAAGGCAAACAGGACGAGGTAAGCAAACTGATCCCGAAAGGCAACATCAATGCCCGTGACCGAGACGGTCGCAGCGCCATGACCTATGCGGCTTGGCGCGGTCATCCGGCGATCATTCGTTTATTGCAAAAACACGGTGGTGACATCAACCTGGCAGATTTGGACGGACTCACACCTTTGGCCTGGGCCGCCCGCAATGGCCAACGCGAAGCGGTCGCTGAGCTTCTCAGCCGTGGTGCCAGCATGAACACAACCGATAAATTTGGCCGCACCGCTCTTATTTGGTCCATTCGTATGGGGTACTTTAATGTCGCCTCTTTCCTCATTGAAAAAGGCGCAAACCGAACCATTCAGGACAAAACGTTTTTAACCGCGCTTACCACAGCCGCACGTTTTTCCTATGATGCCATCGCCCGTAAAATAGTCGCCTCCGGTGCCAATATAAACGGCACTGACGGTTACGGCCGGTCCGCATTGTGGTTTGCCGCCGATCACGGCTCTGCCGATATGGTCAAGGTGTTGCTGTCACAAAGAAAGATCGAGATTAACATCCGCGACGTAAATCAACAAACCCCATTGATGCGTGCGGCTAAAGGCGGTTACGCTGAGGTTGTGACAATCTTGTTGAAAAAAGGCGCGCATGTGGATATTCAATCCAAAAGCGGTAACACCGCTCTCATGTTCGCCACCACTGGCGGCTACAAAGACATTGTCAAAATGTTACTGGACGCCGGCGCCAATGTGAACCTGAAAAACAACTATGACAACACCGCCCTGTTGCTGGCGGCCGAATTGGGCAAGACAGACACCCTGAACACCCTGCTCAGCTACGGCGCTCTAACCACGCAGGTTAACAAACTGGGCAACACGGCATATTCCTTGGCTAAAAACGAAGGCCACGAAGATACCTCCGCTGCCCTGGAAAACTATGATCGGGGGGAAATGGGGTTATTAAAGAAGTTGCTGGAATAGCACCTTCGGACCATTTGTTTTGATCTACGAAAAACCCCCGGCTTCTAACCGGGGGTTTTTTATCAGACCTCGCAAATCGCTCAATCTTAGAACATATGGGTGTAAAGAAATTGCCAATTGGTCTGGCTGTGTTTAACTCCGGCAGATTCATTTGACAAAGCGTACGCTAATGAAAAATCGATTGAAGAGGATCCATCCAGTTTGTGCCCTGCCCCCATCGTCAGATGATGTTCAATCGTTGCGGGAAACAATTGATTGAGGTATTCGTTAGGAATAGGATTGGATGCATAGTTATAACCACCTCTAAAAACCCAATCAGGATTGAACTGATAGGCTCCCCCTAATTGCAATACCGTTTGATCATCCCATTCCTGTTTTAACGCAGCGTTCAGATCTCCACCAGAGAATCCAGCAGCCAATCCGGGTTGAGTTCCAGCATTAAAGGTCATGTTGAAATTCTTCATCACGCTCGACCAAAATACTTGTTTAATGTCTGCGACCAAGGTGATTATATTGTTTAGTTTAAACTGAGTACCAAATCCCAAGGCGGCGGGCCATTGAAAATCTTTGATTGAAATCTTACCAGTTAGTGGAATGGTTACCGCAGTATATGTTCCCGCCGCTGTGCCGGTACCGCCGCCATCCCAAGTTTGGTTTAAGTAGTTATCATCAATATTGGCGCTCATCATTATGGTGGAATTATCCGAGGTCATATCACCTAACGAGGTTTCAGTATGGTAAGTAGCGCCGAAGGAAACCTGGGAATTCATCTGAAACATAACGCCGACTTTCCCCGCCAGCCCGGTGCCTTTTGCTTTTCCAGTAAATGGGCTGCCATCTGAAAAGTCAAACCGGGCCCAATTTACGGGATTACCGCCTTGCAGTATGCCGACAAATTCCATTCCCCCCAATTGAGTTGGGAGTGAACCGGATACTGAACCCTTGGACTGAGAACCCACCACGGTCATATCACCAAACTGTGCTCCGCTCATGTCCATTTGCAAGTCCATACCTGCCCAAACATAATCTAAGGTTGCCGCCACACTAAGCTGATTATTAACACGCATTGCCAATGGAAAAATTAACCGTCCAACACCCACTTCCGACCGCACAGTTTTACCGGAACTTGGGCCCCCTTCTGTCATAAAACCAGCGTTGTCATACTCCGTCCCCATCCCACCTTGGGAAAACATGGTAACCCCATAAAACAAATTATTGTTTTTTTGGATATACCCGATTGCCGGCATATAAAACGCATCGGCGGAGGAATCAGCGCCGTTGGAAGTCACATTCGGCCCTAAAAACCCAAACGCCACATCCAGCCTGCTTTTTTCCATAAAACCCAATGTAGCCGGATTGTTCATAACGGCAGCTGTGCCATTATCATATGCCATGGAAGCGCCACCCATAGCATGTGCTTCGGGGCCATAGCCTTCTAAATTCATACCGTTGGTAGCATACAACCCAGGCGATAAGACTAGACTCATCAATCCTAGCGGCAAGACTTGTTTGAAATGTGATTTTTTCACTTGAGATTCTCCCGGTGCGTTTTATTATGGTACGGCTCTATTCCACTTTAATAGAGATAAAGAATTCGCTCCAATAAAAATATTATACAACCAATTTTTCTGTTACATTTACACCAATTTAAAAATTTAAGCCAGGCGTAATTTTTTTGAAGCTTTTTGATGAGTTTCGTGTGACAAAGTACGGCGCCAGTTAAGAATACCAGCGTCTTTTTATATACGAAATAGCGATTTCTATCTTTGAATTAATTATGAAGACAAACAACTATGAAACCAACGCTGCAAGGAGCCTGATCCCATGAAAACACCAACTATGGGTTTAATAAAAACTTCCGCAATTCTAAGCACCTTGGCCTTACCGGGGCTGGCTTGGTCTGCGGGATTTTCCATTGTCGAACAAAACGTAAGCGGTCTGGGCAACGCCTATGCAGGGTCGGCAGCCGTTAGCAATGACGCCTCTACTGTATTCTTTAATCCGGCGGGGATGACCCAACTCAATGGCAATACCGGCAGTTTTGCTCTACATGCCATTACACCCTCAGCTAAGTTTAGCAATGGCAATACCCGATACGGCGGAGGAGGAACGGTGAGCGGCGGTAACGGCGGCGATGCCGGCGGTACGGAGCTGGTTCCCAATGCTTACTATGTAACCAATATTGGCAGCGCAACTAAATTTGGAATCGGTATCTCTGCTCCCTATGGACTGACCACCGAGTACGATAAGAGTTGGGTAGGACGATACCAAGCCGTAAAGTCCCAACTGAAAACCGTAAATTTTAATCCCTCTTTAGCCTTTAGCGTGGCCGGCGGCTGGTCTCTGGGTTTTGGAATGAATCTCCAATATGCAGATGCCACTCTCAGCAATGTAGTGGACTTTGGTACCATCTCCGGCAACCCTGCAGGTTCATTGGACGGATTTGCTGAAATCACCGGGGACAGTTGGGCTATGGGCTATAACACAGGAATTTTATTCGCACCGTCCCAATCTGCCAAAATCGGGTTTTCATACCGATCCAAGGTCAAACACAAACTGGAAGGCCAATCCAACTTCACTATACCCGCACCACTCGCCGCCACACCAATAGCCATAGCCTTTGCTAATTCAGATGCGACTGCGAACCTTACGCTACCGGAAACCGCCAGCCTAAGTTCCGTGCAAATGGTGACTCCAAAAATTCAGCTCCTTGGGGATATCACTCTTACAAAATGGAGTCGCTTGAATGAGCTGAAAGTGGAATACAGCAATCCCAATACGCCCACCACCGTAGAAGAAATGCACTGGAAAGACACTTTCAAATATTCTGTCGGGATCAACTATCTTGCCAATCAAAACTTCACCTACCGTGGTGGATTTGCTTTCGATGAAGGCGCCGCCCCCAATTCCACCTACCGCTCACCTCGGGTACCGGACAACGACCGTACTTGGCTGGCATTAGGCTTGGGTTACAAACAAGGTACCATGAGTTTTGATTTTGGCTATGTACACATAATGATCGACGATACGGCGATTAATAGAACAAATGCCCTGGGTCAGACCCTGAACGGAACTTACGACCTTTCCGTTAACATTATCAGTGCCCAGGTCAACTACAATTTCTAAGCTCAATTATTAAACACTGAGCTTAAACTACTCCGGCGGATACACTCGTATCCGCCTTTTTATTACCCCCACACCAAAATCCATTAGAACAGACTCTGTTCAATTTGCACATTGCTCCATCAGTTTTCAGGCAAATAATACCTTTTTACACAACCGGACTTGAATTACTTAAATTAATTGCTAGTGTTACGCAGATTGCACGTTAACTTATATAAGCAGCTGTAATAATAAGGAGCATATTAATGGAGATAGATAATATAGCTCGCTTAAAGCATAAATACAGGCATTTCGTCCTGCTATTCGCCATTCTAATTTCAGTACCCGTGTTTGCCCAGCAAACCGGTGGCAGCTTAAGCGGCGTAACCACTATACAAAAAGTAAAATGTAAGAATAAAACCACAGGTGAAAGGGTAAGCGCCTACCAGCCGGTGGGAATCGCATGGAATTGTGAAGCCATGGGTTTAACGGTTTCCGCCGGCGATCATATTTCCATTTCGGTGGACGCCACCGGTCAGGGCTTGATACCGGACGCACCGCAAATTGCCCGAGTCATAGAAATGAACGGCGCTGTACGCATCAACTGGCAAGCACTGAATGATGCCACGGCGTACAATGTTTACATGGGCCCCCGTGAGGACCTAATCCCCGGCAACATTACCCTAGTCGCGACAACCACAGATACCAGCCATACCCAGGTAAATCTTAGCAATGACGTCACCGTCTATTTTTATATCACCGCTCAAAACGACTACGGCGAAAGCGCAATTTCCGCTTTGACAAGTGCAACACCCGGAGCTCTGGATCATACCACCGTACAGGATCTCGCCTGTACCCAGTCCGGATGCCATGACAATGTCTATGCGCCCAATAAAGGAGCCACCCACCCACTCACATCAGATTTATGTCAGGCATGTCATTCAACAACGACGTGGAACTCATTTACGTTAATCGACCACTCTCAAACAACGGAGGCCTGTGAAAATTGCCATGATAACGTCATAACCACAGGCAAAGGGTCCAGTCATATCCCAACCACTTTCGCTTGCGAAGCCTGCCATAGCACGACCTCTTGGTTAGGTGCCTTATTAAATCACGCCATAGTCGCAGGCCAGCCCTGTGCTCAATCCGGTTGCCATGATGGCAACAGTGGATCCACAGCAAAACCCGCTACTCACCCTAACACCTCATTTTTTTGTGAAGGCTGTCATAGCACGAATGCATGGATACCCACCCTGCTTCCTATCGATCACTCTCAGGCACTGGGCCAGTGTAGTGATTGCCATAGTTTGCCGGGAGGCCACTGCTCCACGACAGGCTATGATTGTAGCGCATGTCACATGGTAAACAGTTGGGTCAATACGATTGGCAACTGTTTGGTATCTTTGCCGCCATCTACACCACCACCTCCTCCACCCGGTATGGGCGGAGGGACCCCACCCCCGCCACCGCCGGCACCGGCACCAACTCCGGCACCAACTCCGGCACCGGCACCAACTCCCGCACCGGCACCAACTCCCGCACCGGCACCAACTCCCGCACCGGCACCAACTCCGGCGCCCGCACCAACTCCCGCACCGGCACCAACACCAGC